>JANTGY010000487.1 GCA_024762695.1 Anaerolineae bacterium | reverse complement strand
GCGGCGGCGGGGAGGAAGGAGACGGCCGTGTCCTCCGCCAACTTTGCCAAATCAACCGCAGCCATTTGGAACGGCAGTTGCCCGGCCTCCGCCTGGGCCAACTGCCGCAAATCCTTCACCAGCCGGATGAGATGCTTGTTTTGCTCATACAGCGTCCCGATTTCATCCTTATTCAGTGCATACACATCATCCAAAATGGCGCGTAGATTGCCTTGCAGGACGGTGAGCGGCGTAAGCAGTTCGTGGGAAACATCGGCCATAATACTGCGCCGTAATTGTTCAGAGCGGGCCAGCTCGGCCGCCATCTGGTTGAAATTATGCGCCAAATCCTCAATTTCCTGCGCGCCGCCCACGGCAACACGGTGCGCTAGATTACGGGAACCAATGGCTTTGGTCGCTGCAACCAATCGTTCAATCGGCAAACTCAACCAACGCCCCAACAACCCGCCGGCCAAAACACCCACAATCACGGTCGTCAGCAAAAGAAACAGCGTGTCGTTAAAGGAGTCGACCTGTGTTTCGTAGGCCAAAGTCTCGGACAGGCGGTTGATTTGGTTGTCGGATAACCCCAAATTGCCCTCAGCATCCAGCGCTGTGATGTACGCTTTTGTTTGCCGATTGACTTCTTGCTCGCTGACAAGCAGCAAACTGGCGGTAGGCAAAACCGTCACGACAAGGATGATGCCGATGATGGCCAGGCTAAACCGCACCCATAGGCGATGAAACGGCCGTTTCCTCATCGTCGTTCTCCTACCAGCTTGTAGCCAACGCGATGGACAGTTTGAATGTAAGACGGCCGTTTCGGGTCCGCCTCAATCTTTTGCCGTAAATTCTTAATGTGCGTGTCCAATGTGCGGCTCAACCCCTCATAGGCATAACCCAACGCCCGTTCCAGCAGTTCTTCCCGGTCAAAAGTTGTGTTGGGATGGCTCATGAAGGTGAAAATGAGTTCATATTCAGTCGGCGTGAGTTCGATGGGATTCCCGTCAGCCGTCAGCTCCCGCCGCGCCACATCCAACGCCAACCCGTCCACGCGCAAAATTTTGCGCTGGGCGGGGGCCGTCATGCCCACACGACGCAAAAGCGCCCGCACCCGCGCTACCACTTCGCGCGCGTTAAACGGTTTGGGAATGTAATCATCCGCGCCCAATTCCAACCCAATGATTTTATCGCTGTCGTCAATACGGGCGGTCAGCATGATGATGGGCAAGGCATTCAATCGGGCATCGGCGCGTACCATGCGCGTGATGTCCCAGCCGTCTTGATCGGGCAGGCCCAGGTCGAGTATCAGTAAGTCTAATGATTCATGGCGGAGGGTGGAAACGGCCGTTTCCCCATCATACGCCGTCAAAACCGCATACCCGGCCTTTTCCAAATACTGCCGCACCAGACGTACAATTTGCTTATCATCATCAACCACCAAAATGCGCTGTTTTTGATAATTATCCATTGCCCCCAAGTGTATCATCAACCAGGGGAGTTCAGAAAATCTGGTGAAAGCAAACCATTGTCCTCATATCTCGGCAAAAAGCAGCCTGGCTATAACTTGCCGCAGGTTGGTCTATTATGGGTCAACGAGGGCATGGGTTCTAATCTCAGCGCCCCGTCAAAAAAGCCCCCCCCTTCAAGGCATGGCTTTTTTAGTTTCTACCAAATGAGGTGAACCACAACACAACAACTATTGGCTCTTTGAAAGACCCCAACTATTTCGATAAAAATGCGCTAACTCTTTGTGGTTTACTCAGGGAAACCGGGAGAACCAATGTTTTCCTCGTATACCATGTTCGTAGTAAGGTACGTAGTCGCGCTATTCAGCGACGGAGTACCGTTGGATGGCGCCACTCCGAAGACTACGTGGCTAACTACGAGCAGCTAATAATATCTTCTCATTCAATTGACTTTCCCGTTTTCGCCTAGAATTTACAAACCGAAACTCTCGCCGAATCACTCGCCGAAACACTCGCCGAAACTCGGTTTGTGCTAACATGTTTGAACATTTAATCGCCGCCAATGCCGTGTTCGCGCAGCTTCTCCACCACCTTGTAGGGCAGCAACGGAATTTCGTCGAACCAAACGCCAGTAGCGTCGTGAACGGCCGCAACAATTGCCGGAGCCAACGGTAAGAAAGGCATCTCAGCCATCCCCCGCGCCCCCCAAGGGCCAAGCGGATCAGGCACTTCCATGACAATGGAATCGACTCGTTCCGGCACATCCTTGATGCCCGGAATAAGGTACTGGCTGAGATAGGGATTTTGAATGCGGCCATCTTTCACCTGCAAATTCTCCATCACCGCGTACCCGTGCGCCTGAGCTACCGCACCCTCAATCTGGCCGACAACCAGGTTGGGGTTAATCGCCTTGCCCACATCATTGGCGCACACCACCCGATCCACGCGGATGTGGCCGGTTTCGATATCCACCGTCACATCCACGGTCTGAGCCACATAGCCATAACTGAAATTAGGCATACATTCGCCCGTTTCCTTATCATAGGGCTGCGTGGGCGGCGGCGT
>JANTGY010000486.1 GCA_024762695.1 Anaerolineae bacterium | reverse complement strand
TTTGCAGCCACACACGGCCGTATGGCCCCATCGTCCGTATGCGCAAACCGGCCGAAGTCATTGCCGAAATGGAACACCAGATAGAACAGTATGGTGTACGCCGTTTCCTCTTTGTAGACGAAGCCATCTCGCCGCGCATGATGCGCCATCTCAGCCAGATGATTCTGGAGCGCGGGCTGGAGGTGCAGTTTGGCATGGAAGGGGTGCGCGTGGAGGAGGCGTTTGACGCCGATTTGCTGCGGCAGGCGAAGCAGGCCGGGCTGCGCTGGGTCTACGTGGGGATCGAATCGGCCAACCAGCGGCTGCTGGATTTGATTAAGAAGGAGATTACGATTGAGCGCGTGGAGCGGTTCATCGAAACCTGCCGCGAAGTGGGCGTCATCCCCCAACTGTCGTTCATCGTCGGCCTGCCCAGCACGACGGAGGCGGAACTGCGCGACGAGATCGCCTTTCTCAAGCGGCATCCGATGGACAGCTCCTCGTTTGTGCTCATGCTGGGATCGCCGCTGCACCTGCGGGCGGCCGAGTTTGGCGTGCGCGTGGAGGATAAGCAGGTGTTGTACGCCACGCCCAACGGCGTCGTCCACGCGCCCCGTTTTTATTTCACGACGGAAACAGGGTTGTCGCCGGTGCAGGCGGACGCCATCGTGGAAGCGTCCGGCCCTTACCCCAAAATGCGCCCCCATTTGGGCGAGGTTCACGCCCTGCTGTTGGGGGATACGGACTTTTTTGCCTTGGACGGCCGTCCTCAGGCTCCGGCAGCAGGCGAGGAGATAGCTTTGCAGACGCTGGCGGGGCAAAAACGGGCGAATGGGGTAGACGGCCGTTGGTTCCTACACACATCCGGCTGTCTGGAAGCGGCGGGGCGGCTGGAGGAAGCGGCGACGGTAATTCAGGCGGGGCTGGCGGCGGAGAAACGGCCGTCCCCCGAACGAGACGGGCTGCTTCTACACCTGGCGACGCTGCTCAACCAATCGGGGCGGCATCGAGAGGCGCTGCAATTGCTGGGGAAGGGAAACGGCCGTCGCGCCCCCATCCCGGCGGCGTGGCGTGGCGAACGCGCCCGCGCCTGGTTCGCCCTGGACAATCCGGCCAAAGCGTCCCGCGAAATCGAGGCCATGCTCAAAGCGGGGTACGAACTACGCTGGATTTACCACATTTTGGGCTTGTGTTACGAGCAGTTGAACCGGCCGCAAAAGGCATTGGCGGCGCTGGACAAAGCGGAGGCCCGCGACTGGTTGGAACCGGAGATTAACGAGACGAAAGCGCGGATTTTAGAGGGGAACGGCCGTGCCGCCGAGGCCCAATCGGAACGAGAAAAGGCCGCCCGTAAACGACGCCATTTAGGCGCGTAGGCCAAGTTTGCAAACTTGACCTACATTTTGGAGGAAAGAGATGAATACCAGGCAAAAACAGGTCGCCGTTGTGGTCGTGATTGCGATTATCCTTTGGTTTGTGATCGCACCGCCACACTGGTGGTTAAACCTGACCAAACAAGTAGATTTGACTGATGCGGCGACAACCGGGGAACAGTTGGTGCAAGAATATGGATGTGCCAACTGCCACATCGTCGGCAGCGAGGGCGCGTTGAAAGCGCCTAATTTAAACACGATCATGTCACGGTTAGATGATGTTTCCGTCCGCCTGTGGCTGCGAAACCCGCGGGCGGTAAAAGGGAACACGGCCATGCCCAATTTCCATTTGTCGGACAGTGAAATTGATGCGATTGTGGCCTATCTGGAACTGTTAAACAATCGAGAGTGAAAATAATGAACTTAGACGCAATACTGGAAAAATCATCTTCCCGACACCGGCATTTGTGTCCGCGCCAGGTATTGGGGGCGCGGATGGGGCTGGCGGGCGCGGCGGCGCTGGGGGTAGACGTGCCCCAGCGTAACAAGCGGCTGCTGGTCATCGTGGAAACGGACGGCTGTTTTGCCGACGGTGTGGCCGCGGCGACAGGCTGCGAGATGGGCCATCGCACGCTGCGTCTGGCCGATTATGGCAAAATCGCGGCGACGTTTGTGGATGTGAAGACGGGAACGGCCGTACGCATTTTCCCCCGCTCCGACGTCCGCCAAAGGGCCAGAGAGTACGCCCCGGAAGAGCGGAAGCATTATTTTGCCCAATTGGTCGGCTACCAGCGGATGCCGGAAGCGGAACTGCTGGAGATTCGGCCGGTGACGCTGACGACGCCAGCGTCGGAGATTGTCAGCCGGGCCGGGGTGCGGGTGAACTGCGCCCTCTGCGGCGAAGAGATCATCAACGAGCGGGAGATTGTGCGGGACGGGATGGTTTTATGCCGCGCCTGCGCCGGGCCGGCTTATTACGAAGAAGTGGCCTTGGTGGCGGAACGGCCGTTTACCCTTCCAATTGGCGCGGCGGCCGATTAATCAACCGGTAGGGGCGGGATGGCGTGGCTTGATTGTGGTCAAACATACGGCCTCGTCTCCGCGCCAACTCGCCCCCGTTGGCCCGCATTTTGGGCGAGTTGGGCGGGATGGAACGCCATTTG
>JANTGY010000485.1 GCA_024762695.1 Anaerolineae bacterium | reverse complement strand
GGCGAAGGCGTGACGGCCGTCTCCCCATCATCTTCCTGAGGCAAAGTAATAACCACCAGCGGCAAATCATGGTCGGTGGCCTTGTAGGCCAGATAGCGGTCGATGTCGCCCCCCAGGATGTCGGGGAAATCGGCATTAGCGTGTTGGATGGTGACGGCCGTTACCGCTTCAACCAAATTCTCTGAGACCAGAATGCCGTCAATCAACTGCGAATTCCCGCTAAAAACAAAACTGTACCGCTCCGATTCTGGAATTTGCAGCAAAACATTCATCAATCCGCCGCTGTTGGTCATCAGCGTTAACGGCGGCGCTTGTTCATAATCATTGAAATCCCCCAAAACGATGATGCGCGCTTCTTCATTCGCGGCGCGCAAATCATTTGTCAGATCGACGAGGCGCTGCGCCTGCGCTGTGCGTCGCGGGGCCGTTTCCGCTTCGCCGCCTCGTTTGGACTTGAAATGATTGACGAATATCGTGTAGTCAATATCATCAATCGCCACATCGACTTGCAGCGGCGGGCGGGAGAATAGTGGATGTTGACCAGAATCGCACACAATCGAGTCGTCCACGATGCCGGTTTCAATGGCGGTGCATCCCTGGCGCAGGGCGGCGTTTGTTACCGTCACTCGGCGCGGATCGCTGAGCAGCGCCACATCAATGCCGCGCGCGTCGGCGCTTTCTTGATGGGTCACATCGTATGTGAAGCCGCAGTGTACGGCCGTTTCCGCCGCCAAATCCAACAACAACGCCTCATTCTCCACTTCCTGAATGCCGATAAGGGCCGGGCAGCCCAGCGTCTGGCCGATAGTGTGGGCCAGTTTGGTTTGTTTAGTGGCGATTTCGGCGGCGCTGGGTTTGGGTTCGGCGTCGTTACCGGTGTCGTCTATGCTGTCGAAATGGTTCTCGACGTTGAGTGTGGCGATGGCGAACTGGTTGGCGTCGGGCGTGGGCGGGGCGGGGATAGTGGGGAAGGGAACGGCCGTCACAATCAATTCATCCGCCGCCCCCTGCACAATCTTGAACGCATCGAAATTATAAATCAATGGGCCAATCGCTCCGCTAACGCTATCGCCCACTTTAAGGTGGGGAAAGTCGCCGCAATCTACATCGCTGTCGTGCAAAATAGTCACGATTGGGCCGGCCAAATCGTCAGCGCTGCGGCGGAACACGCGCTCCAGCCCGCTGTCGGCGCGGACGACGGCAAAGCCGCAGCCGCTGTAAGTGGGGCCGACGACGTTGGCTGGGCCGTCCAGCGCGACTAACATGCTTTCCAGCGGTTCAAAATAGGCGGTCTGGGCCGGTCGGCCAACCGGCGGCGCGATGGCGATTGGCGCGGGCAGCGGCGCGTCGCTGGCTTCCAAGATGATGTCCAGCCCGGCGTCGTCAATTTCGGTGAAGTCGAAGAATTCGGTGACCAAGCCGGTGATACGCAGTTGGTCGCCGATTTGGTAGGACGGCCGTTGCCGCCCCAAAAAGATCGCCATTCCATCCGAGGTGGCCGGATCGCCATCTTCCTGACCGGGCAAATCCTGGACGAACAAGGTGTAATAGGTGACGCCGCTGGTGTTGACGTCCTCGTATTGGCCGGTGACGACGCCGCGAAAAGCGACCGTTTCGTTGACCATTGGGGAGACGGCTCCGCTGCCTTGAATCGATCCAATGGGCGGCAAATCATCTAACTTTGGCGGATTTGCGGGGGCGGCGCAGTCGCCGTTTAAATTAACTTGGCCGGGTGTGGGCGTGGTTTGGGTCTGCCAATCGGCGGCGGTGTCGCTGTCGCAGTGGGCCGGGATGCGGGCGATGCTTTGCCCGGTTTCCACGCTGGCGATGGGCGGGCTGAACGCTTCGTGGCTGTCGCCGTAGCTAAGTTGGTCAATGATCGCTATCCCATCCAGCAGTAAAACCTCATCGCCATCGTTGCTGAGAGCGAGGTCGCCGCCGGCCCACAAGGGGAAGCCGCGCATGTCGGGAACGGCCGTATCAGTGTCAATTATTTCGTAGTCGGGGGAACGGCCGTAAAGCTCCCGAAACCCGACGGCCGTTTGAGCCACAACGATGACTTGTCCCGGTTCAATGACAGCCCCATCGGGAAAACGACGCATTCCTTCGCCGCCGCCGGCCGTTTCCTCATCGCCCACTTTGATGTCGGACAGGTCGAGAACGTTGGCGCCCACATTGGCAATTTCGATCCATTCCCGCTCTCCATCCGTGCCGGGCGCATCGTAAAAAACTTCGGTGATGAGCAGGGGAGAGGATTGGGGCTGGGCTTGCAGCGGAACGACTGCGGCTAGAAGCAAAAAAATGATGCTTAAAATTCGCGTAGGCATTTGAGAGACTCCTGGAAAATGGCTGACGAAATATGCTACAGTATTATAAGCAGCATAATTGTGATGCAGGTCAGACAAAACGGCAACTATTTTGCGCTGACGGCATAGCGCATTGTAACAAAAATAATTTACCCTACTGTCATGCCTGCGAAGGCAGGCATCCATCTTCTGGATTCCCGCCTTCGCGGGAATGACAAGTTAAGAAAACTGATT
>JANTGY010000484.1 GCA_024762695.1 Anaerolineae bacterium | reverse complement strand
AAATACCGATAACGGAATACCGTTTACGGGCTGTGACTGTGGTCGGTCTACCGCTTCGCCCGACATGCTCCAGGGGCCGGCGTGGGTGATTTTGATCGGCACCACCTCCCCCTTTAGTTCGCGCGGATCGTCAAAGAAAACCAACTTGCCTTGCGGCGAGCGGCTGCGCCAACGGCCTTTGTGCTTCCCTTCCACCAAAACCTCCACTGTTTGACCCAACCAGGGCTGCATTTTTTCAGTCAGGATTTCCTTTTGTAACGATTCGATCAGGTGAAAACGACGGCGTTTTTCAGCGTCGGTCACGTCATCTGCCATGCGGCGGTCGCTAACCGTGCCGGGGCGCGGACTGTAGCGGGCCAGATGAATCTTGTCTAGCTTCAAATCGGCGAGCAAATCATAGGTTTCCTGGAACTGCGCCTCGGTTTCGCCGGGGAAGCCGACGATGATGTCGCAGTGAATGGCTGCTTCGGGCACAATCTCACGGATGCGCTGGACGAGGGCGCGGTACTCGGCGTTGGTGTAGCCGCGCTTCATCTCCCGCAAAACCTTGTCATTGCCCGCCTGAATCGGAATTTCGATTTGGGGCATTACTTTGGGCAAATCGCGTACAGCGTAGAGGATTTTGTCGGTCATGTAGTTGGGATGGCTGGTGAGGAAACGAATACGCTCCAGACCGTCAATCCCGTTGATGACGCGCAGCAAATCGGCCAAATCGGGGCCATCGGGCACATCATAGCCGTAACGATCCACGATCTGGCCCAGCAAAATGACTTCTTTTACACCCTGAGCGACTAGCGAGCGCACTTCGGCGGCAATTTCGCCTACGGGACGGGTACGCTCGATGCCGCGTTTTTGGGGAATGATGCAGAAGCTGCACGCATGGGAGCAGCCATACACAATTGCTACCGGCGCGGAGACGAGTTGGCCGCGCTCGTGCTCAGGCAGGATAATTTCGCCATCTTGGAGCGCATGGAGTTGGGTTACGGCCGTTTGCTCCAACGCCAAATCTTCACCCTCAGTCAGATGGGAAACCAACGGCGCGCCATCGGTGGAAGGTTCCATAAACACATCCACAAAAGGAAACGTCTTTTCCAACGATTCATTGCCGCGCACGCCGACAACGCAGCCCATCACGGCGACGGTCATATCCGGCCGTTTGGCTTTGGCGTGCTTGAGAACATGCAATTTGCCGTAGGCTTTGTCTTCCGACTGCTGGCGCACGGTGCAGGTTTGCATGACGACAACATCGGCGTCATCGGCGTTGGGCGTGGCTTGATAGCCTAGTTTTTCTAATTTAGTGGCGACGCGGCGGGCGTCGGCGTAGTTCATCTGGCATCCGGTGATCCAGAAGTGGTATTTTTTAGTCATTCATTCCTCAAAAACGAAAGATTGAGGATTCAAGATTGAAGATTAAGGCTCCCCCTAATCTTTATTCTTCAATCATCAATCTTCCGATAAGTATTGCTTCGGTAAACCGAAAGGCGATTCTATCGCCCGTAACTTGTGGCGTCAAGAAGTCGGCGGCGGATTGGGGAGCTTGCAAGAGCATGGCACGCAAGCGGATACGATTTTCAGGAGATACGCGCATCCGGGCGGCATAGTCGTCAAAGTCGAGCCACATGGGGATGGTTTCTTGATGGATGAGTTGGAAACCGGCTTCCCGGTAGGCGTCTTCCCATTCGGGCAGGCTGAGGAGACGGCCGTGACTCGGATCGCGCAATTTCTCGAATGCGTTCAGGTAACGGGCCGCCTGGCGCAATAATTTGGCTTTTTTGCCGCGCAAACGGCTGCCAGGAGCGATGGTGTCGGCAACGGCCAGCAGCCCGCCAGGGCGTAAAACGCGGGCCGCTTCGGCGATGAATTGGGGGATGCTGGGGAAGTGATGGGCGGCCAGACGGCAGGCGACGAGGTGGAAGCTGTTATCGTCGAAGGGGAGGGAGTGGGCAACGGCCGTTTCCGTGGTGACATTATCCAAACCGCGCTCCTGAGCCAGCCGAGCCGTTTCAGCCAACATTTCCGGCGTGATGTCGCTGGCGACAACCTGGGCCACGTGCGGCGCAAAGGCGAGTGCGGTGTGTCCCGCTCCGGTAGCGACGTCGAGGACGCGCCAATCAGACTGGGGCTGGGTGAGTTCGACCAAGCGGGGCAAGCTAGCGCCCTGGGCATGGACGCCGCTGACAGCGTAATCGGCGGCGGCACGGCCGAATTGGTGTTGGACTTGTTGTTTGCTCATGGCCGCTATTTTAGCGGTTTAGGATGAATTCACCCACACGGCCGTTCCATACCTCAGCCCCATAAAAATCGGCCAGCGAAGAAAACCTGTTTGAGCCGCATCAGTAAGGACAACCAGATCGCACATGCCCAGAGATTGACAACCCACTGTTTCCAGCCGTATGATGCTCTTAAAAGGAACCGACATGATGAAACCTGTTTGACTTTTGAGCCCTGGTTGACTGACAAAACTTATCTAACCGCGGAGAACGCGGCGATCGCAGAGGGAAATGAAGGAGAAACCTCCGCGCTTCTCCGCGATCTCTGCGG
>JANTGY010000483.1 GCA_024762695.1 Anaerolineae bacterium | reverse complement strand
GGTAAAGGCGAAAAACCGGAAGAGATTGTCGAAACAATTGCTGAAGGTGAAATGCCGCTAAAAGTGTATTTGATTACGCACCCCGAAGCGCGGCTGACAGACATCGAGAAAAAGGCTTTGATGGAGGGCCTGCAAACAACCATTTCCCAATAGACCAGCCGCGCCCTATCGGATCCCGCGCGAAAAATTCAAGTTCTCAGGAGAATGACGCATGGCGAGATGGACAGATCGCTTCAAAGGACTTTTTTCCAGGCGGGGGGAATCGCCATCGACAATGGATGCTGAACGGATGGGGAGATTTACGGCCGTTATCGAAGCCGACGATTTTGATGAGATTGAATCGGCGCGGGATTGGGTACAGCCAGACGATTTAGTTCCGCTCATCGCTCTTTACTGGCAGCTAGAAAGCTGGCCGCAAAAGCGGGCGCTGGTGGAGATTTTGCAAGACCAGTTCCATCCTGAAATGGCCAAGGTTATGCTCGATTTTTTGCGCGTTCCATTGGAGCGGGGAGACGAACAAACAGAATTGGCGCAGGCGGTGGCGCTGGGATTCATTGACGAAAAGTACGATCAATTTATGACCTACTACAATGATCGGGCGCGGCTGGCGCGGGATGTGAAGGATATCCTGCGGAAAAATGGGCTGAAGGCTGAGCCGCCCCCTGCGCCAGAAAAGCCAGCGCCCCAACCGGCGCCGGTTGACCAGAACAAATCGCCCAACCAACGATTGATGGATGGGGCGACGGCGGGGGATTTAACGGCCGTCAAACAAGCCCTACACGACGGCGCCAACATCAAAGTCACCATTGGCGGCGGCAATTACGATGGTTGTTCGGCGCTCATAATGGCCTTGATGCGCAAGCGCTTTGATGTAGCCGATTACCTCATCGACCAGGGAGCCGATGTCAACCACACACGGCCGGCGCAGCATCCGCATAATCCAGCCCATGGGCAAACGCCGCTGTGGTGGGCAGCCAATCACGGCCATATGGCGCTGGCCCAAAAACTGCTGGACAAAGGCGCCGATGTGAACACGCCCGACCATCATGGCGGTACGCCGCTCACCCAGGCGGCTGGTTCCGGCCATTTGGATATGGTGCGTTTTTTGATTGAGTCGGGGGCCGATGTTCACGCCAAGATTTATGACGGCCGTAAAGCATTCAACCTGGCCATCACCAACGGCCACAAGCGCGTAGCCGAATATCTGCTCACCGTCGGCAACGAACCGAACGAATCCGGCTCCAGCGGCTATTCGCCATTAATGATTGCCGCTGAGAATAACTTTTACGACTTAGCCAAGCTGCTAATTCAGCAAGGAGCAGACGTGAATGCCGTCCATCCGGGGCCGAGCATTTATGCCGCGCTGCGCGGCTGGACGCCGCTAGTATTTGCCGTGCGTGCCGGGTATGTGCGGATGACAAAGCTGCTCATTCAGTCCGGCGCCGATGTGCATTATGTGGTTCCAGCGGGCCAAAACAGTAAAGGGGAACCGCTTCCGGAACGGCGCATCAGCGCATTTGCCAAAGGCAAACGAGCCGAAAGCATTTTGAAACTACTGCGGGACGCGGGAGCAGGCTAGACACAGCAACCAGTCTGCTTTCGCCTGTTCGCTTAGTTCGGGTAAAATTCAACTCATGACTTATCTGGAAAAACTAAAAGCTGCTCAAGACCGTAATCAATCCTGGCTGTGCGTGGGGCTGGACCCCGACCCAATCCGGCTGCGTGTGGATGTCCTCAAGTGGGACGAGCCAATTCTACCTTTCAATAAGGCGATTATTGACGCGACGGCCGATCTCGTTTGCGCTTATAAACCTAATTTAGGGTTCTATCTGCAATGGGGCGCGGCGGGAGTCATCGCGCTGGAACGCACGATTGCCTACATCCCCGACCACATTCCGGTCATTCTCGATTGCAAGACGGGCGACATCGGCCATACGCAGGCGGCGTGGGCGGCGGGACTGTTCGAGGAGTGGGGCGTGGATGCCATCACGGTAAATCCGTATGTGGGCGCGGAAGCTATTTTGCCGATGATTGGCGAACGGCCGGACAAGGCAGTCTACATTTTGGCGCGCACATCTAATCCCAGCGCAACTAATTTCCAGGGCGATTTGCGGCAAAGAGAAGGGCTGTCGGCCGAGGTAATCGGCCAAAGCCAGACGTGGGGGACGGCCGGACACAAAGGATATGTGGTTGGCGCGACCTATCCAGAAGAGCTGCAGATTGCCCGCGAAATGGCTCCGCAGGCCAATTTCCTGATTCCGGGGATTGGGGCGCAAGGGGGAAGTTTGGCAACGGCCGTGCGCTTTGGACCTGACGCGGTCGCTGGGCCGGTCATCAGTTCCAGTCGGGGCATCATATACGCCTCATCCCAAATGGATTTTGCCGACGCGGCGCGCAAGGCAGCGCAGAAATTACGCGATCAAATCAACCAGATGCGCGCATAACAACATTGACTTTACCGAAAAAACTAACCGCAAAGGCGCAAAGGACGCAGAGTTTCAGAAGTTACCAGAGAAAAATCTCCGCGTTCTCCGCGTCTTTGCGG
>JANTGY010000482.1 GCA_024762695.1 Anaerolineae bacterium | reverse complement strand
CCGGCAATAACAAACCCGGCGATGCCAACCCAAATTAAGGCCACATGCACATAAACCGAACGGATCCCCCGCCCCAACGTCGCTTCTTCCGGGGCCAACCAGAGAAGCAGCGCCACGCTAACGAATAAGATTAGGCCTGGAAGCCGCAGTTTTTTCTGAAAGAAATCAGTCATCGTTTTAATGGTCAATGGCTAATTGTCAATGGCCAATGGTCAATGAAATGCGCCGTTGACAATTGACCATTAACAATTGACAATTGACCATTTATTTCCTCTCCGCATCCCTGCGCGCATCCTTCATCCGCGCATCCGGCGTGGGCGAGCCAAACAGCCGCGCCCCCAGTTGACGGCCGGCTTGCCGCAGGCGTGAACGGAAGCGCGCCCAAATGTAACGCGCCCGCTGCCAATCGCGCTCATCGAAGGAAACATCCGGCGGGGTCACATCCCATTTGATGGCCGCTGCCGCCCAGGTGAGGCCGCCGCCAAAACCAACAAACACGACATTGTCATCGGGATGCAGTCGCCCGGCGCTGGACGCATCGCACAAGGCCAGCGGGATGGAGGCCGTTGATGTGTTGCCGACGCGGTCTACGTTCATGAAAAACTTTTCCACCGGGATTTTGAGCCGTTTGGCCGTCGCTTCGATGATACGCATGTTGGCCTGATGAGGAACGATCAAATCAACCTCGTCCAACGTCAGCCCCGCATCTTCGACAACTTTCACGATGGATTCGGCCACGACGCGGGTGGCGAAACGGAACACTTGACGGCCGTTCATCTCAATCCGCTTAGGATTCTCCCGTTCCGGCGGAAAATCCAGATCAAACATGGGCAGCGGGCTGTCATAAACAGACGCCATCTTCAGCATATCGGCCCCCGACCCATCGGCGCGCAAAATAGACGAAAGCAAACCGCCAGGGACGCTGGAACCTTTCAACACAACCGCCCCCGCCCCATCGCCAAATAAAATGCAGGTTCCCCGATCCGTCCAATCCACAATACGCGATAAGGTCTCGGCGCCAATGACGACGGCCGTTTCAATCGAACCCGTCGTAATCGCCTGCGAAGCCATATCCAGCCCATACACAAACCCGGAACAAGCCGCCGCCAAATCAAAGGCTCCCGCCTTCGTCGCGCCTAATAAATCTTGCACCTGCACGGCCGTTGCCGGAAACACATACTCCGGCGTCGAAGTCGCCACAATAATCAAATCCACCTGCGACGGCGGGATGTCGGCCACAGCCAAAGCGCGCGCCGCCGCTTCAAAAGCTAATGTCGCCGTCGTCTCCTTCTCGGCGGCAATCCGCCGCTCGCGAATGCCGGTGCGCGTGTAAATCCATTCATCAGTGGTCTCAACCATATGAGCAATATCGTGATTCGTCAGCTTCTTCTCGGGCAAATAGCTGCCCCAGCCAACGATATGTGCATATTTCATAAAAACCTCGAAGCAAACCTGCTGCCTAAAACGAAATGCGTAAAACGTAAAACGTGATGTGTCATGCGCGTGGGTACAGTTAGGAAAAACCCATGTGGGTGTGGGTAGTTGCGATTCTACTGCCACTTCTTATAATTTGCGATGCAAGCGCCCTCCCCTAGCCCCTCCCGAAGGGAGGGGAACTCCGGCTTCTTCCCCCTTCGGGGGAGGATTGAGGAGGGGGAAATTTGCGAAAAAGCACATGACAATATTGAACAAACAATCTTTAATCATCAATTCGACACCTTCGCCAATCTCAAATATTGGGCATGTCATACCTGCGAAGGCAGGTATCCATCTTCATGCTACACGAGTGGATTCCCGCCTTCGCGGGAATGACAACTCAAGGTTTGACGTAAATCTCATTTTGGCAAAGATATTGATCAATCTATTCATCATTTTTTTGTTAGCTGGGTGCAGGCAGAATGAAGCTTTGCCGCCGCTGGTTACTGAACCGCCGCCGGAAAGCGCGTTTGCCTCGCTAACGGCCGTCGCCACCGCCCCCTCGCCCCCCATCCGCGACATGGTCGATTTGGCCGCCCGCTTTCGCGGCATAGACGCCCCCCGCGTCGCCCAAACCAAACCCATCGCCTACCAAATCGGCGATACCGACCTGTTTTGGGCCAAAGCTTTGGCCGAAGCCGGCAGCCAGCAGGTTGAAGCGACCCTTGTTTACCGTTCCGAAACGCTGAATATGTGGGTAGAAACAAACGTCGAAGTAGATGAAGCTGCTGTAAATGAGGCCGCCCAATTTATCGAAACGCAAATTTTGCCTACCAACCGCGCCTTTTTCGGGCAAGAATGGCAGCCAGGTGTGGATGGCGATAATCGAATCAATATTTTGCATTTACAAGAACTGACCGGCGTGGGCGTGGCTTATTTTTGGTCTGGCGATGAGATGGTAACGGCCGTCAACCCCTTCTCCAACCAACGCGAAATGCTCACCGTCAGCCTCAAACACGGCAAAATTGGCAGCGACGCCTACTACCAGGCCATCGCCCATGAGATGCAGCACCTCATCCAATGGCGCACCGACCCTAACGAAGACGCCTGGCTGGGCGAAGGCTTGAGCGAACT
>JANTGY010000481.1 GCA_024762695.1 Anaerolineae bacterium | reverse complement strand
TAAAGGTCAGGATAACGGATTTGATTGGCTGTCCCGCAAAGCGTTCCCGGAAATGGTCGCTCCAGGCCGCGTCGAAGCCGCAGTTGGACGGCCGTAATCCCATCACATCCACGCCCTTCCCCTGCAACAACCGAACCCAGCCCCCATCGGAACCCGTCTGCGGCCAACTGCCGCCGCCCACCGCCAGGATCGTTGCATCGGGAACGGCCGTTTTTTTGCCACGCGGTGTTTCAAAGAGCAACGCGCCATCATCATCCCATCCTTGCCAACGATGACGCAGGTGGAAAACGACGCCCGATGCCTGTAAACGCAGCCGCCAGGCGCGCAGCAGCGGCGCAGCCTTCATGCCAACGGGAAACACCTTCCCCGACGAGCCGACGAAGGTGTCAAAGCCGAGATTGCGCGCCCATTGGCGCAGGTCGGCGGGGCCAAATTGGGCCAGCAGCGGCGTGATTTGCGGGCGGCGCGGACCGTAGCGGCTCAGAAACTGTTCAATCGGTTCCGAATGGGTGAGATTAAGGCCGCCCTTGCCAGCTATCAGGAATTTCCGCCCGACGGAGGGCATCGCATCATAAACAGCCACATGCGCGCCGCCTGTGATGAGAACTTCGGCGGCCATCAACCCAGCCGGACCGCCGCCAATCACGGCAACAAATGATGACATTTCCACTCCTCAAAAATATCCACAGATTTCGCAGATGACGCAGATTAAATCGGTGAAATCGGCGTAATCTGCGGATTTTACTCTTCTACCGTATCACGGAACAGCCATTTGACGGCGACGAGCGCCAAAAAGGATAACCCCATCAACATGACAGACAGCGCCAACGCCACGTCCAAATCCAGTTCAAAACCGATGTAAATCGCCAATGGCATCGTTTGGGTGCGGTTGGGAAAATTACCGGCGAAGATGATGGTGGCGCCAAATTCGCCCAACGCCCGCGCCCAGGCCAGGACGGCCCCGGTGAACAACGCGCGCCGCGACAAAGGCAAGGTGACGTACCAAAAAACGCGCCACGCATTGGCGCCATCGAGCGCGGCGGCCTGCTCCAGTTCAGTGGAGATGGCGGCAAATCCGGTCACGGCCGTTTTCACCAGCAAAGGCGCGGCAATAAAGGTTTGGGCGATGATGACGGCCGTCGTCGTAAAGGCAATATCCACCCCCCAGGCCGATAAAACAGCGCCGGCGACACCGCGCCGCCCAAACGCCATCAGGAGCGCCACGCCCGCCACCGCCGGCGGCAGCACCGTCGGCAAATCAATCAACGTGTCCAGCAGCCGCTTGCCCGGAAACGCGGCGCGGGCCATCGCATAAGCCAACGGCACGCCCAGCAGCAGGCTGATGATGGTCGTCGTCGCGCTGGTCAGCAAACTGAGCCGCACCGCCTGCCACACCATCTCGTTTTGTAAATTGCACAGCAGTTGCGCCAGGCTGGAACGCATGAGCAGCGCCGCCAAGGGCAGCGCCAGGAAGATCAGCAGCGGCGCGCTCATCGCCCACCAGGTCAGGCTGGCGCGGGGTTTGGTGCGCGGGATCATTGCGGGGCGGGTCATGGATTCGCTCTTACGGCCGTTGGAAGCCATACTTTTCCAAAATACGCTGGCCGGAGGCGGACAAAACGGCGTCAATAAACTGCTGCGCCAGTTCTGGTTGGCCGCTGTCGTCGAGCGGGGCGATGAGATAATCGGCGATGACGTTCCACTTTAGCGGGATGGTCAACTGTCCGATACGGCCGTCGTCCATGCTAACCACATCGCTGGCGTACACAATCCCCCCATCCGCTTCGCCCAGAGCGACTTTGCTGAACACGGCCCGCACGTTTTGCTCATAGGAGACGACGTTGGCGAGGACGGCCGTTTCAAACCCGGCCCCCAACCCATCCTCGCCGCTTGCCGTCTCTAAAAAGGCCAGCGAATAGGCGCCTACCGGCACTTCGGCCGTCGCTAAAATCAACTTCAAACCGGGTCGGGCCAAATCAGCCAATGACGCAATCTGGCCGGGATTATCGGCGGGGAAGATGACAATGAGTTGGTTGGCGGCGAATGGCTGCGGGGCTGTGGGAGGGATACGGCCGTTTTCCACCACCAGCGCCATCTGTTTGGGATTGGCGCTGGCAAACACATCCCCCGGCGCGCCCTGGCCCAACTGCTGCGCCAACTGCTGCGATCCGGCAAAGTTAAACGTAATGTGCCTACCCGGATGCGCCGCTTCAAACTGCGCCCCGATTTCCGTAAACGCATCCGTCAACGAAGCGGCGGCAAACACCATCAAAGGCGGAGATGCAGGCTCAGTTTGAGCCGCACAGCCCCCTAGAGCAAGAAACACAGCCCAGAAAACGACCAACTTTTGATTAAATGACAATCTTCTCTCCATCATTAGAATTATAAGTTGGGAGTATACAGACCTCGTCATCGCATCGCCACCGAATAGAATTCGCCATCGGCCAACAACCTCCCCAGTGCGCTTATGAACATTTAGAAAATAAATCGGTAATGGATTGTCATTCCCGCGAAGGCGGGAATCCATGCTTTTGCCAGAGTGGATGCCTGCCTTCGCAG
>JANTGY010000480.1 GCA_024762695.1 Anaerolineae bacterium | reverse complement strand
ATTGGAATTCCCGCAACTTTTCCTCTGGTAGGTATCGGGAATTCCAATTCCCGATACACCGTCTATAAAGGGTGGCGAATAATTAAAGACACTAACGGAATTCCAATTCCCGATACATCAACTGAGATGAAACACACCCTTTGGCAAATCGTTCTACTAATACTGTAACAAGGCCAGGAACAAAGTTGATGTGCCGGAGGTCATGACGAGGTCACATCTGACACTATGACCAGGTCACAATCAAAAAAGCGCCTTTCTTGAAGAAAGACGCCTTTTTGTTATGCGGTTCTCCAGCTTTAGGTGAAAACGAGAAAGTCATTTGAATTAAGAAAACAATGGTTCTCTCGTTTTCCCTGAGTAAATCACAAAGAATTAGCGCGTTTTTTATCAAAATACTTTTTGCGGTTTACCTATGAACGCTGTGGGTTGACTTGATTTTGAATAAATTATCTGTTTTCAGTGGGAGGGGCGAGGTCAATAACAGTGTAGAAGGCAATTTGATGTGAGAGAGGTCATTATTGAGTCATATTTGGCAATATGACCCAGAGATGTGATGAAATTTCAAGAAAATGGGGAGGGGAAGACTACGGCCGTTCCGCCCACCAGGCAGTCAAATCCCTCATGCCAGCAGCATTTAGCTTATGACCCGTATCATATTCGTGATACTCAAGTTGGGAACCGGCCATGTAGAGGGTTTGCGCGCAGCCAGAGGCCCTTTCGGCGGGAATAAGCGGGTCGCGCTTGCCGACGGCCATGAAGATCGGCATGTCTATCAAGGGAGAGGTTTCCAGCGATTCGTCGCAGGCAACAGGCATGAAACCAACCAAACCAGCAATGCCCTGCGCCAAACCAGGATGCCGCATGGCGACGGCATAAGCGGTGGCCGCCCCCTGGCTAAATCCCATCAGGTAAATATGTTCCGGATCAGCATTATACAAGCGGGGCAAAGCATGGATGAATTGGACAACGGCCGTTACCGCTTCATCAAACTGAGCTAACGTCGGCCACTCATCTTGGTCGCGGAGCCGCCAAGCATAGCCGCCAGCCGGATCTGTTTTGATGGCGCGCGGCGCGACCATCAACCAATGTGGCGGCAGCGTTTTAGCGAATATCCACATGACATCTTCGGTTCCAGAACGGCCGTGCAACATCACCACAGTTTTATGAGGGACAGGTCGAGGCGGTTCCCACACCCGATGAACCAATCCACTTTCGGCAACAGCACGGCCGTCGGCGACCAAACGGGGTTCTAGATTATTTTCCATCGTTAACGACATCGTTCACCAGGCAAAAAAAATGAGGTGGACACTAAACGGGCGTTTAATGTCACACCTCTGGGGGGGGAGCCACTAAAAGTATAGCACGCCTTAAAAACGGTGTCAACCCCTTTTTTCTTATTTCTTTAGTGAAAATGCCAAATTTACCGAGCGGTTTGTTCAAAAAAGATAAAACAAGGCGCAGACAAACGCTGTAAAAGCATCTTTCCTTACTGCTCCAGGCCTGAAATCTGCATCAATCTTTAGAAATTTATACCGCGCTTATCGCCCCATGAATTACTGGTGCGGCAGCCCCGCCCGTTTCCAAGCGATGATGCCGCCCGACAAATTGGTCACATCATTAAAACCCTGCGAAAGTAAATAATTGCACGCCGTCTGGCTGCGATTACCTGACCGGCAAATACAGATGATGGATTTGTCGCGCGGAAGTTCTACATCCGGACCATGCAGCAAAGACAAAGGCAAAAGTTGGGAATCGGCAATGTGACCATCGTATTCATACTCTGCGGCCGTGCGCACATCTAGCAGCAGCAAATCCTCCCCCGACTGGATAAGTTCGGCCAATTGGTTGGCGTTTATTTGCTTGATAGGGCTGGGGGCGCGGCCCCGGCCAAACAAGGATCGAAACATATATTTTTTCCTTTCAGTTCAGGCTATATTGTGGACTGACACAAGAATTGATGTGTCGCCGAACAATTATACAAGGAAAGGGGCAAGCGTTCATTTTTCTCATGTCGTGTTCACGGCCGTACCCAAAACCAAGGTTCCGACCATTTTCTGTAGCAGTCACGAATACCTTCAACAAAGTTTCACCGCGAAGGACGCAAAGGACGTAAAGCTTTTCTCTTTAATTCTTCGCGTTCTCCGCGCTCTTTACGGTTCAGACTATTGTTGACCATTTTCATTTATGATCATTTTCTCTTGACGAAGCGGCCCAATTTGTTACGATTGTATCAGTTCAAGCGATACAATTATGCAAAAAACACCCCCTTTTCTCTATCAAGAAATCGCCGAAGCCCTACGGCGACGCATCGCCTCCGGCGAATGGCAGCCAGGCGACAAATTGCCGCCAGTACGCCAGATGGCCCGCCAATGGAACTGCACGCCGGGCACAGTCAGCCGCGCCTATGCGCTGTTGGCTCAGGATGGCCTGGTTGTCGGCCAACGCGGCAGCGGCACACGCGTTGCGCCAAACGCGCTGCAGCCAGAACAAGCCGTCTGGCAGTGGGCGGGGCTGATCAATCGCGCCGACCAATTTCTGCTAGATGCGATGAGCGGCGGCTATTCGCCG
>JANTGY010000479.1 GCA_024762695.1 Anaerolineae bacterium | reverse complement strand
CGTTTACTTATATCGGCGACGCCTGCATAATTTTCTAACAAGTCCGTTTTAGTCATGGGTTAGGCCGCAACTGCACAGTGCGGGATATTACAACAATTCTATTTGTTGTAACGATACAACAAATAATACGCTATGTCAAGTCTTTTTGGGAAGTTTTGTTGTAATTGCTCAACAGGGAGGGTGAAATTTGCTGATCAAAGATTAAAAATTGATCCGAATCAGCATAACGTAACATAAGTTTTCCGAACTTGTCATTCCCGCGCAGGCGGGAATCCAGAAGATGGATGCCTGCCTTCGCAGGCATGACAGAAACATTCATTGCTTCTGTTACAGTGTAATCAGCAGCCAATCAATCAATTATTCAGTCTAACAGCAGGCCGCAAATTGAAACCAGGGATGTGTCTTCGGGATCGGCGGAGCAATGGTCGTAAGCGATTTGTTGGCCGGTAGTTTGCCGATCTTCGCCCGAGTCGAGGTAACGCAGCATGGTGTGGATGGAAGAGAAGCCGCAAATGCGATTACGGTCTTGAACGGCCGCAATCTGGTCGTAAAAATCAGCGGCGTCGCCGCGCAAGACGGCCTGGATGAGGTTGTCGTCGGCAACTTGCAGGGCGGCACGGCGGGGGGCGTCCATCGGGAACGCATCGCCAAAATTGGGGCCGACGTGGGCCAAATCTACTGAGGCGACGGCCAATACCTTTTTCCCGGCCGTTTCACGGCGTAAGGCGGCAACGGCCGTTTCCAACAAATCATCCTCCGCCGGGTGGCTGCCGTTAGCCACAAAGTGATGAAACGAGCCGCATAGGATGGGAACCATCGGTTTGGGGGCGACGCCCGCCTGTTGGTAAATGTGATGCAGCCAAACGGCCGATAATTCAACAGAATGTTCGGCGCGATGGTGTAACTCCTCGGCGAAAGCGTTTTCCGGTCCGATGGCGGCAGCCAATTTATCAATCAAATCCAAATCGGTCGGCAAAACGCCGTAGGGCGTGGCGTAGGGCTGGCGAGTGAGGGTAAATGTGCCGTAACCGCCGTTGTGGTCGGTGCCAAAAATGAGGATGAGGTCGGCTTCCAGAACGGCCGCTGCCGCCCGCCGCCACACTTTGGCATACACCGGCCCGCCCCGCTGGTAATCGATGTGCGGCGAAATGATGGCACGGCCGTGCCAGAGCTGCCAGTCGTTCAAATCATCGTCGGCTCCATAGTCGTTGAAAAGTTTGGTTAATTCGACTGGATCAGCCGGATAACTTAGGTCGGCCAGGGCCGGGGGGCGGTGGGGCTGGGCGCGATAGTCGTCCAAGAGGGCCTGCTGCGCTTGCCGCGACCGTTCATTCTCTAGCAAAAGGGCCTCATCCAACTGGTCAAGCGCGTTGCCAATAATCTCGTATTCGACCTGTTCGCCAACGAGTTGACAAAAAGCGTCGTGAATCTGGCGGCGGGTGTGCGCTCCGTCGCAAAACATGAGCATTTGGGCCAGCGCGGGCGGGACGATAAGCTGCTGCGGCGAAAGCTGTAACGGATCGCGCAGCAGCCACATTTGCTGTCCCATGTGGGTAACAGGTTGAAAATCTAGCGGACGAAGGATAGGCTTATCGGACAAATTTTTTCCTCGTTATCGGTCGCCGGTTGCTGGCGGCTGGATACTATGCGACTAACCGGACGACGAGCGCTCAGCAACCTTTTACCGATAGTATCGCCTTTCGGGGGGTGGAATGCAAGGGTTTGTATTCTATGATCTGTTGGGATTTTTATTTTCTGGAATTGGCCTTACAGGTTGGCTTCATTCTTGAACCGGCGCACCCGCGCCAAAATATCGGATTCAAGACGTTGGGCTGAATCCGAGGAAAGAACGGCGGCCATATTCTCCGGCTCGGCTATCCAAAACGCATTTGCCCGCTCCAAACAATAATCGCACTGAGCCAAATGACGCAGGACAATTTCACTACCGTCGGCGCTGAGATGTCCGTTCGCAAATTGCTTTAATAATTTCGACGCCAAATGGATCGTCGCAGCCATAAGGTCATTACCTCTTGTGTCCCATTAGACGCCTGACGCAAAGGTAAGTCACATAGGGCGCGACATCTACTACCAGGCTCCATATCACGGCCGTTCCACTCAGGCAAAATTCCGTGCAAGCGTGGCTGACAGCGCTTGACCAAACGACTCAAGCCTGTTAATCTGAACGCACAGCATGACATAACAACTCAGGAGGTTGGCGATGAGTGAACAAATTGAAAGAAAACCATCCCGTGAATGGACGAAGTTTATCGTTTTGGCAGCGATTTTAATTGGGGCGATTCTAATTGTGGCCTTGGCACGGCCGTTAATTTTCAATCGTATCGTGCCCGCGGTAATGGGCGGCGGGGAAATGGCAACGCCGCCTGACACAGCTTACCCCGCTCCAGAATCAAAGCCGGCCGAACCAGCCGAACCGGCCCCCGCATACCCAATTGATGAAGCGGCTGAAGAACCGCCGGTGGGAAATGAAGAAGAGACGATGGAGGAAACGGCCGTGCCCAACGCCCCCCTCACCCATATCGTCCAACCCGGCGAAACCCTCTACCAAATCGCCCG
>JANTGY010000478.1 GCA_024762695.1 Anaerolineae bacterium | reverse complement strand
GCTTCTACTACCGCATCGGGGGCAAACATCGCCCGCTCGCCAGCTAACACCAACGCCATATGAAACTCAATGTCCTCCGTGATGGAAGCCGACCATTCATGCTGTTTAAGGATGTCGGCGGCGAAAACCATGCCATTTCCCTTGAGTCCCATCGAACCGCCTAAAGCCATGCGCCCCAACGGCCGTAAATAATGCAAAGCTGCCAACGCCACATAACGCAAACTGACGCTCCACGACTGTTCCGGGTTACGCACCGCGTAATACGATTGAATGACTCGTTCGCCCCGCGCCAACCGCGCGTCCATCACGCGCAAAAAATTAGGCGAGACCACCGAATCAGCGTCCAAAATCAGCGCCGCGTCATGGGGTTCGTCCGCCTGCCACAGCCGCTGCAACAGCCATTGCAAAGCGTATCCTTTACCCCGCTGGGCGTCATTCACCCGCTCGTGGGCAATCGCGCCGCCTTGCTGGGCGACGACGGCCGTTTGGTCTGTGCAATTGTCGGCTACAACGTGGACGGCATACAAGGGCTGAGGATAATCTAATTGCCGTAAATTTGCCAGCAGTTCCGGCAGCAGTTGTTCCTCATTGTGCGCCGGAACCAAAATCAAGAACCGATTAGTCGGTTCCTCCGAACGCGGCTGGGTTTGCCGGGCGGCGCGCCAGGCGGCGGCCGTTAGCAGCAGCAAATACCCAACCAAAAAAGCAAAAAACCCTTGAAAAAGCAATAAAACAATTTGTATAAACAACAGCATAAAAACTTTCTAATCCCTCTTTAAGCAATAAGACCCTAAGTTTAGCCATTAAGTCACTCGATTTCATGATCAAAATAACCCAAAAACTCGACTGATTTTCTTGTGATCCTCATCCATAGACATTGGCAATAGGCCTTATTTCCTATTTATTCCGGCTTGTATTCACCCTATAGTGACCCATGCGGCGTAAAAATTGCGTTCCGTTTTTTAGCTGCGACAATATCACAATTGTTTCTTGGAACATCTCATCGACGTGGCAGTATCGTCATCATCCCAACCAAGCGACTAACTTATTCCATTTTCTGGAGTCTCCCAACGTATTTTGCTTTTAGCGGAGTCTCCATGTTTTTCGCCTGAATTTTAGGTAAACCACAAAAAGAATGTTGATGAAAAAGTCGTCATTCCTTTGTGGGTTTCTCAGGGCAAACGGGAGAATCATTGTATTCCTGATACAAACTACTTACCCGTTTTCGCCTAGACCTATTTGGAACTAATATCTAATTCAGACACGGCCGTTTGTAGCCAGGAGATAAGTCTATGCAACGCATCTTGTACTTCATTACTTTGATTATCATAATTTTGCTTGCAGTACCGCTTACGATCAACCCACAAAATACTAATCAAGTCAGCGCAGAAAACAATAACCTAATTTACATACCTATCATAACCAACAATTCAACCCCTGCTCAGTGGTCAGATTGGGCGTTTGAAGAAACATTTGACGGCGATCCAGCATCCCCCTCCCAGACGCTGCTGCCGTCAGAGCTTGATTTCGTCGTTACGCATCGCACCAACCCAGACGACCATTTCCAGGTTTTTGACGCCTATCCCGCCGACCACGCCAACAACTGCGCCGGGCCTAATCCCAGCGCCTCCCCCCTACCCCAACATTGGGTGACAACCTCGCATGAGAGCGCCGGTTACACCCCTGACACGAGTTTCTTTATCTGCAAAAACCACATGATGTCTTCCATGGGCCATGTGGCCGCTTACTCTGTCACCGCATTTTGGCCGCGACAAGAATTTGATTTTAGTAACGGCGGCGTCTTGGAATTTGACGTAAATATTAACGACAAACATTCTCGTACCTGGTTCGAAGTCTTAATCACGCCCCGCGACCAACTTAAAGTCGGCTCGGCGCATGAATGGCTGCCCATTGACGAAACCTATCCCCAGGAACGCATCGTCTTTGAATTTATGAGCAGCAAACGCACCGTTCAGGTGGGCGCCGGGGCCGTAGACCCCAATGGCATCCTCGTCAACAAGGCCGATTATCAAACATGGCGCGACGAGTATCCTCAGGATGCGGCCAATGACGACCGCCGCATTCGACGCACGATGCGAATCCAACTCGTGCAAAACGAGATTGTTTGGTCAATTGAAAAGGAAGATGGCAGCTTTGATGATTACGTTGTCGCCGTTCCCGGCGGGCTGCCCTTCACGAAAGGGCTGGTTGTGTTCAAAACCCACGCCTACACACCAGAAAAAGAAAACAATTTTGATGCCTATACGTTCCATTGGGACAACATTCGTTTTTCCGGGCCGGTTGTCGGCCGTTACGAAATGTTTGAAGCAGATGATGTGATTTATCTGCAAGCCAATGGCGACCGCCAGATTGGCTCCCAAGCGACTAATCACATTGATTTATCCCATGTCGGCCCCAACCCTATCTTGTTTGGGCAAGTGCATAATCCGATGCAGGGACAGGTATTGTTAAGCGTAAACGGCCGTCCCAACATCGTCGTCAATCCGTATGACTACAACCCCGGAACCTGCTCGTCAACCGGCTGGAAATCGTTCCAAATACCCATAGACCCCAC
>JANTGY010000477.1 GCA_024762695.1 Anaerolineae bacterium | reverse complement strand
AACGATCCCGCATCCCGCAAAAAATAATCCAGCCGGTCAGCGCACAACCGGGGCGATGGCTGCTCCAACAGCGGGAAATTCTCCTCCTCCAAAAAATTGCGCCAGTCATAGCCAAATTGAGCCAGCGTTACCGGAAGATCGGTTGTCGCCACAAACGCCTCTTTCTTTTCATCGTGATAACTTTGGCCGTCGTGGTCGTCAAATACATAATCAATCACATGGCTGAACGCCGTGTGGCTTACGTCATGCAGCAAGGCGGCAATTTGCTCCTCCACCGACGCGCCCAGCCGCCGTACCAAAATCATCGCCCCCACCGAATGGTCAAAGCGGGTTGTTTTGTCAGTAATGCCAATCAGCCCGGTAATGCCATGCTGCAAAACGCCTTTTAACCGCTGAAGAGCGGCCGTCTCCAGCAAAGCCAACAAAACCGGTTCATCAATTTCTATCGTTCCATAAACAACATCATCATAAATCATTTGGAAATTTTATCATCAAAAAAGCCAGATACGAGGTAAAAACCCTCACATTGGGCTTTCATGCCCGCTCCGCTTCACCGTGTCGCCATCTTTCCTTAATGAATTATGAGTGTGACATTCGTCATCTTGCCCCGCATGACAAATGTCACCACTCATCCAGATCATACTCAAGGTCTATTGCAGCGTATTGTAACTTATTGCACAATACAGCGGGATGTATGGGCGGATTGCGCTCATTACCTTTTTACTTGAAAAACGGCCGTTACCGGCCACCAGGCAAACCCATCAAAAACTCATACAGGAGGATGGAATGCGTAAGAACCAAGTGTACATTCTAAGTCTACTTTTTGTAGCCATTTTCGTAGCCGCGGGGCTGCTTTGGCAAGGCGACGTCCAGGCAGCTAACGATACAACGGCTCATCAAACAACGGCCGTCGTCAGCATGGCCCCCGTCGCGCAGGAGGACGAAACCAAAGATGAAGCCCCCTTCGTCCCCACCGACCACAGTCAATTCGTAGAATTGCAGCAAGAATTCGCCTCTGGCCCAGAAGTCACCGAGGCTTGTCTGTCTTGCCATGTTGACTCCGCCAAAGAAATTATGGAGACGTCTCATTGGACATGGGAATTTGAGCATCCCGACACAGGGCAAATTCTCGGCAAGCAAAACGTCATCAATAACTTCTGTATTGCTACCGACTCGAATGAACCCCGTTGTACGAGCTGCCATGTCGGGTATGGTTGGACAGATAACACTTTCGACTTCACCGATGAAACGGCCGTTGACTGTCTCGTTTGTCACGACACCACCGGCACCTATAAAAAATACCCCACGGCCGCCGGACATCCCCTCTACGAGCCATTGGAAAGTCCCGCCGACAGCGGCAACTTCATCCAGCCGCCCGATTTGACCTACATCGCCCAAAACGTCAGCTTGTCCAGCCGGGAAACCTGCGGCGCCTGCCACTTCTATGGCGGCGGCGGCGATGCCGTCAAACACGGCGATATGGACTCCTCGCTGAAAAATCCAGACTATGAATTAGACGTTCATATGGACGCCCAAGGTCTTAACTTTGCCTGTACTGACTGTCACACCTCAGACGGCCATGTCGTTGAAGGCAGCCGCTACGCCATGAACTCTACCGACGAGGAAACATGCGAAAGCTGCCACACGGCCGCCCCGCATCAGGAAGAACTGCTAAACGGCCACATTGACCGGATCGCCTGTCAAACTTGCCACATTCCCGAATATGCCCGCGGCGACATTGCTACAAAAGAATGGTGGGATTGGTCGCTGGCCGGCGACAAAGAACGCGGTATCGAAACCAACGCAGCTGGAGAAACAACGTACCATTACCTGAAAGGCGAGTTCCGCTGGGAAGAAAATGTTGTGCCTGATTATGTCTGGTTCAATGGCGAAGTAGATTACACGCTTATCGAAGACACATTCGATCCCAACGAAGTCCTTGTCATTAACCCGCCACAAGGCAGCATCGCCGAAGCAGATGCACGCATTTGGCCAATGAAGGTATTCGAAGCCATTCAGCCTTACGATAATGTAAACAACACCCTTGTCGTACCGCATTTGTTTGGCAAAGATGACGCCGCCTATTGGAAAACTTTTGACTGGCAAGCGGCCATTACAGCTGGCATGGCCTATAGAGACGCGCCCTACAGCGGTTCATATGATTTTACCGAAACGCGCATGTACTGGCCCATCACCCACATGGTGGCCCCGGCCGAAAACGCACTGGAATGCAACGATTGCCATACGCCGGAAGGCGGCCGTCTCGATTTCATTGCCCTGGGCTATGACGAAGCGGCAGCTAAGCGGCTGACTCACTTCCCGCCGACCTTATCCATTGAGGTGCTCAATGCGCCAGACAATTCACCTCAGCGCTGCTCCGATTGCCACGAGGAAAATTATCACTCATGGACAGAAAGCGCCCACGGCGAAAACGGCGTAGGGTGTGTCGCCTGCCATACGCTGGATGGAAATGACCCCGCCGCCGGCGCCGGCGAAGGCGTTAGCCAACATCCGGCCGTCGCTTACACAGTCAATAAAGACGCCAATTTATGCGGGGCCTGCCATCTGGATGAGT
>JANTGY010000476.1 GCA_024762695.1 Anaerolineae bacterium | reverse complement strand
GAACAACATCAACTACTTCATCCAGCAAGCGCATCCCAGCCAGCAGATAGGGGCCAGAATGCGCCTGGAAGCGATGCTCCGTTTTGCCGAGACGAATGTGTGCCGCAGACGGCCGTTACTGGACTATTTCGGTGAGGATTACGACAAAGACAACTGCCAGACCTGCGACAACTGCACCGCCGCCAAAGAGGAATTGAGCGATTTAACCATCCCGGCGCAAAAATTTCTCTCCTGCGTCAAGCGCAGCGGCGAACTGTACGGCGTCAACCACATCATTGACATCCTGCGCGGCTCCCAATCGCAAAAAATCCGCCAAAAACGGCATGACCGGCTCTCCACCTACAACATTGGCCGCGAATTTTCCAAAAAAGAGTGGCAGCATCTGGCCCGCCAATTTGTGCAGATGGGTTTAATGGCGCAAGATGCGGAGTACGGCAGCCTGAAACTAACGCCCAAAGCGTATGCCGTCTTCAAAGGGGAAAAGGTGATGGGCGTTTCGCCGCGTCAAAAGGCGCAGCCGGTCGTCGCCCAGCGCAAAATCAGCCACGATCCGGTTCTGTTCGGCCTGCTGCGGGATAAACGGACGGCATTGGCGGCGGCGGCGAACGTGCCGCCCTACGTCATTTTCTCCGACCGCTCGCTGGTAGAGATGGCCGCCTATTTCCCCCAATCGCGCCGGACGTTTGGGGCGATGTACGGCGTGGGGCAGGCCAAATTGGAGAAGTACGCCGATGAATTTTTGCCCGTCATTCAGGCGTACTGCCGGGAACATGCCATCGCCGAAAAGCCGAAGGGGGCGGCGCCGTCGCCCGCCCGCCGCATTGTGTCCGGGCTGCGCGGCCGTTCGCTGGAGGTGATTGAAGCGTACAATGCCGGGCATACGATTGATGAAATAGCAAATGATTTGGGGGTTAAGCCGGGGACGGTGTTGGGGCATTTGGAAAAGGGGGCGAGGGCGGGACGGCCGTTAGCCCCCGACCGTATCCTGCAAGCCTCCCAACTCGACCCGGAAACGCAGAGGCGCGTTCTGGACGCCTTTGCCGAACTGGGTACCGACTTCCTGCGCCCGGTGTTTGAGACGATGGGGGAACAGGTCGGTTATGATGAGTTGAGGATTTTGCGGCTGTATCTGGTTGCTAACGAAGGCGCGTCATGAACAATAGGAGATGCTGCACTGGAGCGGGATTCGAGCAACGCTGCTGGTATAGCATCTATCATTCGCCAATTTCCCGCTGATGGATTGTGAGATACGGCCGTACATTCCCCACCACTCAAACTGTTACGCGGGCATGGGAACGGCCGTCGCCCTCTAACTTTGAGTATGCAGCGTAGTTGTTACATTAAGTCTGACATCTAGCGCGCCAAGCAAACGGCGTATGGTGTCAAAACGAGGTTGCGCTCCCGGTTTTAATGTTTTATACAAACTTTCTCGCCCCAGACCCGTCTTTTCCGCAACGGCCGTCATGCCTCGCGCTTTGGCAACATCCCGTATTGCCATTAAAAACGCATCAGGATCAGGGTTTTCTAACGCTGCGGCCAGATATTCGGCAATGGTCTCTTCATTGTCTAAATAGTCGCTGGCATCAAATGGAGCCAGACCAAGTTGATCATTTTTGTCCATATTTCATTTCTCCTTTAACAGCCTGGCAATTTCTTTAGCTTTCTCTATATCACGTTGTTGGTTGCGCTTTGTGCCGCCGCAAAGTAAGACATAAACGATATTGCCTACGCGAGTGAAATAAACCCGGTAACCCGGCCCAAAATGAACTCGCATTTCCGAGACGCCTTGTCCGACAGAACGATAATCGCCAAAATTACCGCATAATTGGGCGACCTCAATTTGGCAATAAAAAATCGCCCAAACAGTTTGACCACACGGCCGTATATCCTGCAAAACATGTGGCTTATTTGCCAATGAGAACTTGCCCCCCGGAACAATTGGCCGCAGGTACAATTTTCGCTAGCAGGCTGTCGGAAAAAAATTTTTAGGACGCAGATAACGCCGATTTTCGCTGATTTTTTGATGTTTTAATGCCAAAATCCGCGTTTATCTGCGTTAACCAGCGTCCTGTTTTGATTTCTTCGACAGCCTCTAGCTCCTTCGCAGGAATGACAACCGCGTGGACGAAATGAAAACCATCCCCTAATTCCCTGTCTCTACAAGAAAGGCAAGCTCAGAGGGGAACTGGAAGCGGGTTATTTGCCAGTTACGGCCGTTCACCCATCCCCGAAACAATTCTTCATAATTTTGCGCCATTCCCTTGCCCCTCCCGCCTAAACTTTGCAAGGGAAAGGTGACAAGCAGGTAACGGGCGTTAAGCGCATCGAGCAGACGAGCAGCGGCGCCTTTTTCGACTTGTTCTAACACGGGCAGGGTTTTGAAGAGGAAGATGAGATCGGCCGGGTCGGTGTAGGGTTGGCTGATGAGATCGCGGGTGTGGGCACGGCCGTTTATCCCCGCCACCTCCATAAATGCCCCTACAAACGCCACCATATCGGCGTAAATGTCGGCCGCGATATACTCAACCTCATCGCCAAACGGCATCCAGGGCCAGGCCAGCGGATTCAACCCGCAAGCCAAATCCA
>JANTGY010000475.1 GCA_024762695.1 Anaerolineae bacterium | reverse complement strand
TTGAGAACCATGTCCTCGACGCCTGCGCCTTTAATTTTTTCCGTCAAATCAGCCAGCGCGTCCAGCGAATCGCCATTGACGACGAGCGCCGCTTTGTGCTCCTTGGCTAATCCGGCCATCGCTTCCCAGTTGTCGCCGTCAGCGGCGTAGATGAGGGGCGTTTCGTTGTCCGTCGCTTCCAATCCGGCGGCGATGACATCGGGGTTGTCGCTCATCAAAATCAAGGGGCGCTGGCTGACTTCGCCGACGGTTTTCACCGCCGCCGCAAACTTCCCCGCATCCCCCGTCACTGATTCCACCGCAAAGCCATCCAACGCCAAATCCAGCCCCACATAATCCACGTGGTACGCTTCGGCTGGGGTCAACTTGGCCTTGATGTCGTCTGCTGACAAGTCATCTTTGACGCGCACGAACAGGCCTGGTTTATGATAGAAAGTCTTCTCATGCCGGAACAAGACGACTTCATTGCCCGCCTTTACCTCATGCCCATTGGCTTTGAGGGTGATGAGTCGGACTGGCGGCGCCGACGATTCGGCCAACTGCGATGCCGCCTCTTCGCTAATGTGAGGACAAGCCGACAGCTCAATCTGCTTAGCGGCCAGTTTCATCGCAAACGCCAAACAGGTGGGAAAACCGCAATCTTTGCAGTTTGTCTTGGGCAGCATTTTGTAAATTTGGATTCCGCTTAGTGCCATTTTGTTTCTCCGTGTTCCGTATTTCGTTGTCCGTATTCCGTTGTCCGTGTTCCGATTACGGGTGACGGATTACGGATAACGGACTACGCCAATACCAATTCCTCAATCGCCATTCTCACCCGCCGCACACTCTCAGGATGACGCAGAACCAAAATGTCCGCGCCCGATTCGAGCAGCGCAACGGCCGTTAACGTTTCCCAGTTAATCGCTCGTTCCAGCCAGTCGCCCCACGCTTCGGGAACACCCTCGCCAACCTTCGCTTCTTTCGCCTTCCAGGCTTCAAAGCCAGGCGTGACGATCATTGGCAGTTGGGTCATCGCGTCCCCTTGCAAAGCCGCCAACCGCAGCCGCTCCATCACCGAGTAGCCATACTCCATGCCGTAGCCCAGCGCGCCCGTCGTCGGATCCATGACAATGCGCTCCAGCGGCAGCCCCATGTCGGTGATGAGAATATTGAGCTGCTTGGACAGATTCACATCCATCGGCGCCTGCGACGTGACCAGATGGTCGTTGGCCATCGCCGTCGCCACAATGGTGCGGTAATTTTTGTCCATGCACGTGCCTAACAGGAGACGTTCGCCTTTGGTGGCTTCAGCCACCGGCACGAGCAGTTCATTATCCATCTCTTTCTGCCCCGGCCCGATAACAGCCAGGGGCAAGCCGGTGGAATTAAGGACTGATTTGACGGCCGTTACCGCTTTATCCGGTGTGTTCGGCTCCCCATCCGCGTCCGTCAAACTGAGCGAAAGCTGCAGCATATCCGCGCCTGCCGCCTCGGCCGCTTTGGCCCAGGCTCCCGGCGTGTCCATCGCCTCGCCCCACTCATCTAACAACAGCTGCGACCAATCATCCGGTTTGCGGTCTTTGATCTCCAGCGCAATGACCGGCTCATGCGGCATTTCGGCTTCAAAGTGCATGAACGGCAGCGCCTTCTCGCCGCCGACTGTGATTGTACTGGTACGCGTGCCGCCATCGGCGGCCGTCGCTCCAATCGTCACCACCTTAACTTGGCCGGGCCATTTATCTTTTGGAATTTCTACTGGCATAAGGTTTACTCCCTTGTCTCATTATCCAAAACGGTAGTAAGTAATTGGGTAATTAGGTAATTAGTAAGTCCGCAGTTACCAATTACCTAATTACTAATTACCAAACTACCGCCGCCCTTTCTGGGCGCGCTTCAACGCTTCATCCCGCCGCCGGAAAAACGTCTCCAACGGCGCTTCGCGCTCGGCTTTAATGCCTAAATCTTTCAACTCTGCGCCATCCACTGCCGCCAAATGGCGCAGCAGATGTTTGTACGTAATGTAAGCTGCCGGGTATTCGATCCCGCCGGCGTGATGGGTAACATAAACAATACGCGCCTTCATATCTTGCATGAGTTGGGCGGCCGCGCTCAACGGAATATCCGGCGGCACAGCAGGCACATCCGCCCGCATCACATCTACGGCCGTCAACGCCTCGTAATCTCCCCGTGCATACGCTTTCACCAACTCATCATGGGTCACAACCCCCGCCCCGTGCCCGTTTTCATCTAAAACAACAGCGCCCTCAACATCCTTTTCCAAAAACCAGCGCGTCAACTCCACAACCGAATCATCCAGCGCGCAAGTCGGCACACCCACTGACATCAAATCACGAACAAGCCGGGGTGATGGTTTGGATTGTTTGCTCATGTCAACCTAAAAATTGTCAATTACCAATGGTCAATGACTAATTGGCAATTGACCATTGACAATTAACAATTGACAATTAGAAAATCATATCCATATGCAGCGCCGGATGGTTATGCTCCTCCAGCCAGGCCAGCAAATCATCCACATCGGTCACGTTACGCTCGTCGGCAATGCGCTCGATCAATTCAGGATCGCCTTCCCGTTGGGCCACAGCTTGCAGCTCGTCAGACATGGATTCCTTGAG
>JANTGY010000474.1 GCA_024762695.1 Anaerolineae bacterium | reverse complement strand
TACCAAATCGGAGGGCAGAAGGCAGAAGGCGGAAACGCAGTCCTCAGTCCTCAGTCCTCAGTCCTAAAGGAAGAACGCGCCGTCTACCTGACGCCGATGTATTACTCAGAAATCGGCGTCACCAACCGCGTGCGGCGGATGATTGGGCATCCGACCAGTCGGCTGGCTAATTGTCAATTGACAATTGTCAATGATCAATTGGCAATGAAAGATGGGATGCAGCTTAATTCGGAACAAAAAGCGGCCATCAAAACGGCCGTCACCCACAAAGTCTCCATCCTCACCGGCGGGCCAGGAACGGGCAAGACGACCTGCCTCAAAGCGCTGCTGGATTTGCTAGACAGCCATCGCCTCACCTATGCGCTGGCCTCGCCAACGGGGCGCGCCGCCAAGCGTCTGGCCGAAGCGACGGGGCGCGAAGCCAAAACCATCCACCGGCTGCTGGAATTTAACCCCGGCGAAGGGTTTGGCCGCAACGAGGAAAAGCCGATTAACGCCGACATGATTGTGATTGACGAAGCCAGCATGTTGGATTTAATCCTGGCCAACAACCTGCTCAAGGCCATCGGGCCGGACAGCCATCTGCTGTTGGTGGGCGATATTGACCAACTACCCAGCGTGGGCGCGGGCGATGTGTTGGGCGATTTGATTGCGTCGGGGGTGACGGCCGTCATTCGCCTGCAAACCATCTTCCGCCAGGCCGCCGGGTCGCTCATCATCCACAATGCCCATCGCATCAACCGGGGTCTCCTCCCCGAAACCCGTCCCGACGCCGATGATTTTTTCATTTTTGTGAAGCCCGAAGCGGAAGAAGCGGCCAATCTCCTGGTAGACATCGTCAAAACCCGCCTGCCGCAAAAGTTCGGCCTGCATCCGTTGGACGACATCCAGATTTTGTCGCCCATGTACAACGGCAGTCTGGGCGTGACCAATCTTAACCGGCTGCTGCAAGGCAATCTGAACCCGCCATCTGGCAAAAAACCGGAGCGGCGGCTGGGCGGGCGCGTCTTCCGCGTCGGCGACAAGGTGATGCAAACAGTCAACAATTACGACAAGGATGTGTACAATGGCGACATCGGTCGTATCACGGCGATGGATTTGGTTCAGCAGACGATGACGATCAACATTGACGGCGCGCCCATCGTGTATGATTTTTTGGAAGCGGACGAGCTAGTTCACGCTTACGCCATCAGCGTCCATAAAAGCCAGGGGGCCGAGTACCCCTGCGTGGTGATGCCGGTCGTCACCCAGCATTATTTGATGTTGCAGCGCAATTTGCTGTACACGGCCGTTACCCGCGCCAAAAAACTCGTCATCCTGGTGGGAACCCGCAAAGCGATCAACATCGCCGTCAAAAACGACAAAACCACCCAACGCCACACCGCCCTCGATTGGCGTTTGCAGCGATAACCATGCCTCCACTGAAAAAAGATCAATTTCACCGCAAAGACGCAGAGAACGCAAAGACTTTTCTCTGAGAATCTCCAAACCTCTGCGCCCTTTGCGCCTTTGCGGTTAGTTTTTCAATAAACTCATAACTATGCTCTCAAACGCGAAACAACTGCAACGCAAAACCATCTGGCCCTGGGTTGTCTTGATGTTGCTCCTGCTGACCATTCCCTATGTCGTCGCCTGGAGCGCCGCGCCGGAGGGCAAGCAGTTCATCGGCACGCTGATCAATCCCGACGATTTATCCACCTACTTGGCAGCAATGCGGCAAGGCGGCGAAGGACATTGGCTGTTCCATTTCCCCTTTTCGCCGGAACCCTGGCAGCCGCGTTTGATGCTTTTGCCGTATTTGCTGGTGGGTAAATTGGCGGCGCTGGTTGGCGGGGAGCTAATCGTCTGGTTTCATCTGTTTCGTTTGACGGCCGTTCTCTTCGCCATGTGGGCCATCTTATTTTGGGTACGGACCGTTGCAGCGGGGGACGGCCGTCTGCAATACACCACCTTCCTCCTCATCCTCTTTGGCGGCGGGGTAGGCTGGCTCGTCGCCATTCTGGGCGGCGCAGGCCGCTTTACGCCCGATTTGCGCGGCCCGGAATGGTCAACCTTCATGGCCTTCTTCCACACGCCCCATTTTGCGTTGGGTTTGGGGCTGGAAATCTTGCTTTTCGCCTGCGTCATTCGCCTGGTTGAAAAGCCAGATGGCCTTCGTTGGGCGCTTGTGGGCATGGTTACGGCCGTCGCCTCCGGCCTGACCTACGTCTACCACATTCCCGTTACCGGCTTAATCATCGGCCTCTTTTTGCTGGTACGCGCCATTCAACAAAAAACTGCCCTCTGGCGGGAATGGGGCTATGGCTTGTTAATTTTGCTGCCATCGGCAGCGCTGCTTTTGTATTACGTCGTCTACTCGTACCAAGACCCCTACTTTGCCCATTATGCCCGCTTCGACCACATTATTGCCCCGCCGCCAGTGACGGCCGTACTCGTCGGCATGGGTTTATTAGGTTTGATGGCCCTATTGGGTTTCCGCGATTGGTTTCGCAATGGGCAATCCTGGCTGGTTCCGATCTGGCTGGTAGCTAACATCGCCGTTTTATACATCCCCTTCATCCAATTTACCGGCCGTTTTACATTGGGGCTGATGATTCCGACAGCGACGCTGGC
>JANTGY010000473.1 GCA_024762695.1 Anaerolineae bacterium | reverse complement strand
ACGCCAAATAACAGCCCCTAATTGCAAGCTGCGAAAAATGTAGATGAGGGAAAAGATGTTGAACAGCCCAAGAATCGCGGACACAGCACACCTTTGTTGGTTCGTTCCAGACACTTCCAAATCAGCCTGGATAACGACCTGATTTTTCTCCAGAAAGCGTTGATTCTATCGCACATCAACAGGCTGGGATGATACAACAGGGAGACATCAGGAGCAAACCGATGAAGAATAGTCAGGAAGGAAAACGGCCGTCCCCCAACCCAAACAAATGTGCTACAATTCCCCAATAATTTCGAGGGATATAGCCTATGATCACATACGTCGCCGTTGACGTAGAAACAACCGGATTTGACCCCGACCGCGACGCCATCACCGAAGTGGCGGCCATTGCCTTCCAGGGCAATGATATCGTTGACGAGTTTTCGTCGTTAGCCAACCCCAACCAGGACATCCCGGCGCACATCACCCAGCTTACCGGCATCACCCAGGAAATGGTGGACGACGCGCCCAGCATGTTTGCGCTGCGCTCCAAGCTGCGCCCCATCCTGGCCGACCACGTCATCATCGGTCACAACGTCGATTTTGATTTGGGGTTCTTGAATGCCGAGCGATTGGGCATCGGCAACCACCGACTGGACACAATCACATTAGCTTCCATCCTGTTTCCGGAAGCGGGACGATTTGGCCTGGATGCGCTGGCTCGCTATCTTGATTTGCCCGACGCCGCCAAAGGCCAAAACCATCGCGCCTACGACGATGCGCTGCAAACGGTTGAACTGTTCCTGGCGCTGCGCGAGAAAGCGTTAACGATTGACATGCCCTTTTTAGAAGAGATCGTAGCCGCTGGCAGCCAGATGGGTTGGCCGGAAACGCTCTTTTTTGAAGATGTGCTGGCCCAGAAAGCAAAAACCGCCTTCACTGACGGCAAACGCCAACGGCGCGTCTCCCGCCTCTTCAAGCCGGATAAATTAACCGGCAAACCGCTGATCCCTGAAGAGACCCCGAAGCCGCTCGATGATGCGTTGATTGCGGGCATGATCCAGCCCGGCGGCAATTTTGAACGCGCGTTTTCCGGCTTTGAATTCCGGCCGCAGCAGGTGGAAATGTTGACGGCCGTAACCCACGCCTTCAACAGCGGCGAGCATGTCCTGGTGGAGGCCGGAACGGGTACGGGTAAATCCGTCGCTTACCTGCTGCCCGCCGTCTTTTGGGCGCATGAAAACGGCCGTCGCGTCATTATCTCCACCAACACCATCAACCTGCAAGACCAGCTCATCAATAAAGATGTGCCCGAACTGCAAAAAACGCTGCCTTTTGAAATTCGCGCCGCTGTTCGCAAGGGGCGCAGCAATTACCTTTGCACCCGCCTCTTCCAAAAAATGCGCCACGACGGCCCCAGCAGCGCCGACGAGATGACGCTGTTCGCCCGTCTGCTGCTCTGGCTGCCGCACACCAAAACCGGCGACGTGGCCGAAGTGGCCTTACGCACGCCGGGCGAACGGCAAGCCTGGGCCAAAATCAACGGCGAAAATGCGACTTGTACCAACAATACCTGCGCTCAAGAAGGCTGCCCCCGCCATTACGCCATGCGCCGCGCCGAGCAGGCCCATGTCGTCATTGTCAACCACGCCCTCCTGTTGTCCGATGCGGCCAATAACGGCCACATTTTGCCGCCATTCACCGACCTGATTATTGACGAGGCCCATCACATGGAAGCGGCCGTGACCAGCAGCCTCGGTTTCCGCGCCGACAAGCGCCTTTTGGAAGCGATTTTGGATGAAATCATCAAAACGCGCTCCGGCCTTATTGCCAGCGCCGAAAGCCGGCTGCGGGCCGGTTTGCCGCCGGATATGTTCAACCAGGTTGATCAACTCATCAATAAATTAAGACGGGATGCGCAAACGGCCGTGATGGAACTGGAAGAATTCTTCACCACGCTGCACTACTTCCTCAAAGAACAAGACCACATCCGCGCCCGCAGCCAATACACCCAGCAAATCCGGCTGGTAACGGCCGTGCGTTCCCAGCCCGGCTACGACGAAGTAGAGATTAGCTGGGGCAATGTCAGCAAAGTCTTGGGCGTCATTGGCAAAAACTACGACAAGCTGGCCGGCGGTATCAAGGAGGCGATTGACCGCCACGACATCGAAGACGGCGAAGAATTGGCGATGGAAATAGCCGCCAGCGCCCGCTCCCTCAACGAGACCCGCGAAAACATCGACGGCATCATCTTCGATCCGCAAAACAGCATGATTTACTGGGTCGAATTATGGAAAGATCGGCTGTCGCTCCATTCCGCGCCCCTACACATTGGGCCGCTCGTTGAAGAGCATATTTTCGAGGCCAAAGAAACGGTCATCCTTACTTCGGCCACCATGCGCACCGCCAACCCAATGGCGCGCGGCGAAGCCACGTTTGACTACATCAAAGAGCGGCTTTACGCGCACAACGCCAACGAATTGGCTGTCGGCTCGCCCTTCGATTACAAAAACGCGACGTTGCTTTATCTTGTGACCGACATCCCCGAACCCAATCAGCCCGGCTACCAGCGCTATTTGGAAGAGGCCGTCATTGACGTGGCTAAAGCGCTGGGTGGGCGAACGCTGGTCTTGTTCACAGCCTACAGCCACCT
>JANTGY010000472.1 GCA_024762695.1 Anaerolineae bacterium | reverse complement strand
CGTCCCAGGCGTCGCGCCCCCGCGAGAGGATGTCGCCTTCGGTGACGGGATAGTCGTGGAGGGCGTATTCGGCAACGTAGTTTTGCGAGTTGACGGTGTTTTTAACGCAGTCGAAGCTCTCATGTTGGGAATCGACAACAAAAAAGACATAATCGCCGCTGTCACTCATTTTGCCAAATGTGGAAACGAGCGCCGCTTCATTGGCGTTGCCGATGTAATATTTGGCGCCATCGGCAATGTATTGGTTGTGTCCTTCAGGGGTTAGCGTCATTTCGCTGGAATAGAGGTCGGCGCCATGCTCTTTTTCGGACAGGCCAAAGGCGAAGACGGCGCCGTCTTGCAGCAGTTGGGCGGTCTTTTGCTTGACGGCTTCGTTGTCGCTCATCCAGATGGGGCCGAGACCGAGCATGGAAACTTGCCAGGTGTACCAGTAGGCCAGCCCGTAAAACCCCAGAATCTCGTTGAAGGCGCAGATGCGGAAGGTGTCCCAACGGGAGTCGGCGGGGCCGTATCCGGCGGGGGTCATAAGGGTGGCGAATACTTTCTCTTTTTTGACGAACTCGACGAAATCGTAGTTCCAGACGCGCTCGTGGTCGTCGTGTTTGAGTTTTTGTTTGCCTTTGTTCTCGAAGAAGGCGATGGTTTTGCGCATGAGTTCGCGGGAGGCGGGGTCGAGGTGGTCGTAGGTTTGGGTTTTGGGGTTGAGGAGCATGGCTTTTCCTTTTGTGATAATAAAGTTACACAGAGTTACACTGAGGAGACACAGAGATATGCAGAGAGGTCGGAGAGAATGATATGGTGTAGGCTTGTGTTTTCCTCTTTGTTCTCTTCATGGAACTCCATGACTGCTCTTTGAGGCTCTGTGTTCCAAATCAGAGGGGGAGAACACGGCCGTTTCCCCACCCCCTATTTTCGTTTACATCATAACATAACAGCAACGGCCGTATCAATCCTAATTGGCGTTAGGTGAAAACGAGAAAGTAACTTGAATTCGGAAAATAAGGATTCTCCCGTTTTCCCTGAATAAGCTACAAAGAAACGACGCGTATTTCATCAAAATTCTCTGGGTCTTTCGGATCTCGTGGGGTTTACTGTAATCCATGATGCGTGATGCGTGACGGACCTCTGGTTACGCATCACGGATTACGCATCACGCCATGACGACCCCACGAATTCCCCAAGAGTCAATGCTCTTTGTGGTTTACCTAAACAAATGCACATCTCGTTGTGGAAAGGGGATGGAGATGCCTTCGGCGTCAAAGCGCAGCTTGGCCTGCTCTGTAACGGCCGCGGTGACGCTGGGGATGTCGTTAACATGAACATACGGCCGTACCGTCAAATTCACACTGCTGTCGGCCAATTCTGACACAATGGCGGTCGGTTTCGGTTCGACTACCACCCGCTCATCGGCCTGAACAATATCCAGCAAAATCTGTTTTGCCTGCAACAAATCATCTTCGTAGCCGATGCCGTAGGTCAATTCCAGACGAATCAATTCCGTCTTGGAATAGTTGATGATATTGCTTGATAACACATCGTTGTTGGGAATGAAAATCGTTTTGTTGTCCAGCGTGGTCAGAGTGGTGTGGAAAATCTGGATGTCGCTGACAAAGCCAGTTTCATGATTCACAACGACATAATCGTTCAGGCGATACGGCCGTAACAAAATAATCATCACCCCCGCTGCCAGGTTGCCCAACGAATCTTGCAGCGCTAACCCAATCGCCAGCGTTGCTGCGCCCAGCATCGCCACCACCGAGGTCGTCGGCACACCCAAATTGCCCAGCGCGGCGATCATGACCACTGCCAACAGTAAGTAATACAACAGATTGCCAAAAAACGAGACCAGCGTTTGATCAATCTGCGCCTTGTCTAACAGCTTTTTCAATCCCTTGACGACCACTCCGGCCAGCCAACGGCCAATGACAAATATGGCGATGGCGCCCAATAACTTCAAGCCATAATTGACGGCCAATATCTCAATTGCGGCAAACATATCTTGCATGGTTTAACTCCTTCTACGTGAAAATGAATATCGTCCAACTTTAACGGCGATTGGGCGTCTCGCCAACCGCAAGTTTCAAGGTTTTTTGGCGTTAACACCGCAGTGCAATGGCTGATACCAATGATTTGATAACGGCCACACAAGGAGGGATGCGCCGACCGCGTAAAGCGACGGCTTCCATCGCTTCTGGAACGCCATGTCCTTTGGCTGCACGGGCATAAAATTGATGAGCGGATCTAATATCAGGCAGCTAACAGCGGGAATGATGAGCAGGTGATAGGGGACTATCCCGGCCATTAGCCCGCCCAATCCAGCGTAAGTCAAAGATTGGAAGTTGGCGATAAGCCGGCGGAAGACAATTGCCCCTAATCCAGCGCCTATGCCCACAATAAGGGCGGTGTACATAATGGCGCCGGATTCTGACTCTTGATGCCGATCGAGCCATTGTGGCAGGCGTTGCCGTCCTCTTTGCGAGAGGGTTACTCTCGGTTGGGGATGCGGTAGGAAGGGCGTTGTCATTTAACTACTCCTGAAATGGTTGTCTGATTGGGATTTGTTGCCAAAGCGCGATTTCAGTAGTCCCATTTTGCCGTCATTCCCGCGCAGGCGGGAATCCATCTTCTCCTGTAACAAAATATGGATGCCTGCCTTCGCAGGCATGACAAGC
>JANTGY010000471.1 GCA_024762695.1 Anaerolineae bacterium | reverse complement strand
GGGCCAACCAGAATCAAAATGCTTTTTCCTTCAACTGAATAACGCTCAATGACGGCCTCGGCAACGCTGCGTCCGGCAATTTCCATCATCTGGTCATAGCTGTGTCCCGCCGCGTCGCTAGCTTTTTCAGCGGCGACCATTTCGGCGACGGTAAATATCTTTAAGGCCATTTCGCTCTCCGTACAAAGACAGAGTAATTAGACAGAAACAGAGGAAACGCCGCATCGGTTCTGTCTCTGTCTCTCGTCTCTGTCTATAAATGAAAACGGCCAATCGAGAACTAACCATTGACCGTTGACAATTGGCAATTCACAATTGACCATTCACAATTAACACCCCAGGAGGGACTCGAACCCCCAACCTACGGATTAGAAGTCCGGCGCTCTATCCTTTGAGCTACTGGGGCTGATGGCGCAATTTTAGTGGCCTTCGTTGAGGGCGTCAACTTGTTGTGGATGACGGCCGTGCGCCGCAGGTTGAAACCCCGCAGCTAAAACAAATATGCATTGAAATGCGCTTTATTCGCCTAGAGAATTTAAGGGCGCCTGCGCTCCTAATGATTCTGATCGTTTTTTGATCGATAGATCATTAGGCTATGAATCAAGTAATTCAGCATTGGTTTATTTTGCAAACACAAGGAGTAAATACATGCAACGATTAAAACGAGGGTTAACGCTATTTGGCTTAACGGCCGCATTATTCATCTTTATGGCTGGCCTTACTAGCTGCGGTTTGGCAGACACGGCTAGCGAAGGATTAAGTAATGCAATAGGTTCAGAAAACGGCCCTGGTTCTGGTAAATGGAAGCCGTCCAAGCCGCTCAATAAGCTTCAGGCCCGACAGCTCCACACCGCACTAACATCGCTTTCAAACAAAGGAAACGAATTTTCAATTGCCTACGACAAGCTGTATGAACAATGCTTTGACATTAAAGGCAATCTTCTCCCGGGCAGCGATGCCGAACGTTGTTTAAGCGAATCAAGCAAATTAGCCACCGAAATACGCAGCTATTTCAGGGATTTTTATGTGGGCTTGTCTGTCTATGGGGAATGGGTGCAAGAAAATGAAGAAGAGGAAGACCCGCCCAAACCGCCAGACCCGCCTAAAGAGCCCAAGAATGATCCGCCGCCGGATACGGAAGCCCCAGGCGATAATGATAATGATGACGATGACGATTGGGGCTGGCGGTGTTTAACCTGTACCAATCGTATAGATATTGAATATATGTATGCGCCTTTCCGCGTTACGGTTCAGTTGAATTAGATACGTTTTAAATGGAATGGGGCGTGGATGAACGTGGCTTCTGCCGCTAATCGGCCAGACTAGCGCTAGTCTGCGCTCCATTTTTTAAGGTTTCAGGAATAAATTGGTAAAAGAGGCCGGCAGCTAACATTCCAATAAAACCGGCAGCCACGCTGGCCAAAGGGAGAGTCATCACGGCCGCCGCCGCCCCCACCACATTCGGCCCTAGCGCAAATCCGAGAGAATTGGATACACGCCAAAGGCCTAAGAAAGGCGTGCGTCCTTCCTCTGGGGCCAGGTCGGCGCCCAAAGTCAACATTGTTCCCGAACTAATGCCATTACCCAAACCCAGCAACCCAGTTACGGCGACTAACGATGCAAAACCGCCGGTGAGGGGTAGAAGAATCAATCCCAAGCCCTGAAGAAGCAAGCTGGGAATAATAGCGGCTTTACGGCCGTATTTATCCACGATGATCCCCGCCGGAATAAACATGGTTGTGTCCAACGTTGAGCCGATACTGACAACGATACCAACAGCGGCCACATCCAACCCCAGGATATTGGCCGCGTACAGTGGTAAGATAACGCTGCGCGACCGGCGCACCAACTGCATCAAAAGCTGTCCGCTGCCAGCAACGAGCAATACGCGACGATTAGCGCGGAAGGTGTCGCGGAGTTCTCCGCCATAAGCGCGCAAAGAAAAGGCTTCCTGGCTGAGCGGTTCCTGTCGGGGCAAATAGGCGCTGACAATGACGGCCGTTACCGCCGCCAATCCCGCCATCAACAAAAACGACGCCTCAAATCCATACGCCTTAGCCACCCAACCACCCAAAGCCGGGCCAACGACATTGCCCAACCGAAATGCCCCGCCGACAATGGACACCGCCCGCCCCCGGTGATGGTTGGGGATGTGAACCGCAATGAATTGATGGCGGGCAATCTCGTAAAGCGACGACCCCACGCCAGCCAGGAGCCAACTGGTAAAAAGAACAGTCAGGGAATCAACAAAAGCCATGACGAATAGGGCCGTCGTCATGACGGTTAATCCCAGCAACATCGCCCGCCGCAGGGAAAGGCGGCTGAGCGCGCCGCTGCTAGGCAAAGTCGCCAGCAAACGGCCAATGGCAAACCCGGAAATAATTGTGCCAATCGCGGCATAGGAGGCGCCCGCTTCCTGCAAGTAAAGGGGCAAGACCGGGGTGGAGACCCCAAAAAGGATGGCCGCGAAAAATGTGGGCGCAAACAGCGGGCCAATGAGCGGACGGTAAAATTTATTGAAATCTGTCATAAGCAGGGATGGTAACACAAATCCAGCAGGATTCGATGGGGATTGGGTGCGGACGGCCGTTCCCCGCGCAGGCTTTTACCAAAGTCTGTCTTTTGTGCTTGTCACCCCCGCGTAGGCGGGGGTCTATCTCGTGCGGCACAATGGAT
>JANTGY010000470.1 GCA_024762695.1 Anaerolineae bacterium | reverse complement strand
AAATGGGACACGGATTAACACGGATGAACACAGATAAGAGATGTGTCCCGTTTTCGTTCATTTGATGGCGCCGCGCAGCGGCGTGGTGTCTCCTGCGGAATGGCGACATTGCAAAGTCTACAACCTGCCACTTGCCACCTACCAACCTACCGGCATATCAAAATCGGCTGACGAAACTCGCGTAGAATGTGGTCAACCGTGCTGCCCAACACCAGATGTTTAACCGGCCGGTAGCCAAAACCGCCCATGATAATTTCGTTGATGTCATAGTCAACGGCCGTTGCCAACACCGCCTCCGCAATCGGCTTCTGCTTCAACACATAATTCACATCCGTAATACCATACCGCTCAATGTACGTCCGCGCCTTCTCCAGCGCCGTCGGAGGCGTGTTCTCCGTCTCCACCGTCAACACCGTCAACGACATCGGCCACCGCGCTCGCAAATACGTTGCCACAAACAACGCCTCATCGGCCTTCTTGCTGCCGTCATAAGCCAGCAAAATACGGTCGAAAAGGCTGTTAGCCCCGGTCGGAATGGCCAAAACAGGACGCGGACAGCGCTGCACCAAACGATTGAAGCCATGACTCAGGCGCTCCAACGGCTGCACGCCGGGCGGATGGGTCAGACTGGTCACCACCAAATCGGCCCAGGCCGCCCGCCGGATAATTACTTCAGCCACATCATCGCCCACTTCCACGGCAAACTCGCCCACTAATCCAGCTTCACGGCACCGCGCCTCAAACCGCTCGCCCAATGCGCGCACGCGCTTGCTCTTCGCTTTCTTCTGGCTGCCGACGATATGCAAACCGAGCAAACGGTCGTTTTCCCACTGGGCCATCGGAACAATCAAATCCAACATCGGCCAATCGGCTTCCGAACCGCTGAGAGCAACCAAATAATCGGCAAACAAACGATGGCGACGGCCAAGAGCAATTTGTTTTTTGCGCCACGCGCCGGGGGTTGGGCCTTCTTCCAACTCATCGGGGATGATGGCGTCCACGACGCGGGAAACGACTTTGCGGAAGCCGCGCTCTTTCTCGGCGAGATTAGAAACGGCCGTCTCCGTATCAATCTCCCAACCCAAAGCCTCTTCCATCTCCTCTCGATGTTCATGCAGCAGCAAATACAAATCCGCCTCACTTCGATCTGGGAAATTACGCATCACCCCTTGTTCGCGCATCAATAGAATCACCGGCAAATACATGTCATCGTACCAGGCGGCAACCGCATCTTGATGGGGCAAACTTGCGTCCAGCGTCTTCCGATAGGTATCAATTTGGTCGAGATACCATTGAAAACGGCCGCAAAACGTCATAATCAAATTGGCGTCGGGCCGCAGCTTATCCAGATTGGTGTGGTCGAGAAAATCGGCATACCGCGCTTTACAAATCACTTCGTTGGGGTCGTCAGCCGCAGCCAGCGGAACGCGCGTTTGCACCTCGGTAATATAGGCGGAAATGGTTTCTGTGTTTAGCTGGCGGGCAACAGAGACGCGATGATTGCCATCTTTGACAAAATAAACATCGCCCACCTGGTACACTTCAATCGGCGGCAAACCGCTCATGTCAGTGACGGCGGCGCGCACCCGCGCCCATCGTTCGGCGTCGCTGTCCAGCTTAGGCAAAAAATCGCGCGTAAAATCCTTGTAACGGCCAACGCTGCCCACGATTTTATTCAATGGAATTTCGCGCACGCCCCTTTCCGTCGTCCCTACAACATGCAATTCTTCCTCAATCGCATTGTAGGAAAGTAAATCATTCGGTTTGCCAGTCAGGCGGGCCATAAGCTGGCGCATGGCCGCCTGCTGCCGCGCCCGCTGGAAATCGCGCAGCGCTACTTGATAGCTAAATGACTCCCCGGAAGTCACATTTTGCATACTCGCACACTCGCTTACTCGTATACTTGCTTACTTGCACACTCAAATTATACACGCTTGTTGACGGCCGTACACCGCCATGCTAAACTTCCCGCCATCATGAACATGCGCCAAGCCTTCGCCCACCACGCCCATCATCGCTTTTACGATTACTCCCCTCTGGGTTGAGGCGTTTTAACGCATAGTTAGACAGGTTTTTTACACCCTCCTCGCAGCCCGGGGAGGGTATTTTTGTTTTTAATCAGCTTTTAGTTATTAGCGGTTAGCCCTCAGCTAACTGCTAATCGCTACCTCGGAGGAACAATGACACGAAATGATATTCGATTGGGATTACCCAGCAAAGGCATTTTACGGAGCGGCGCGCTGGAATTTTTGGCGGCGTGCGGTCTCAAAATTTACCGGCCTAATCCGCGCCAATATGAGGCGACGATACCGGCGCTGCCGGGGGTGACGGTGTTATTTCAACGGCCGGGCGACATTGTGGTGGGCGTACGCCAGGGCAGCGTAGATTTTGGCGTCGCCGGCTTGGATATGGTCGCCGAGAAGGGCGCTCTCAATGGCGCTCAACCCATCCTTACCCTGCATGATGCGCTGGGATTTGGGCCATGCACGCTCAATCTGGCCGTGCCGGAAGCGGAATCGGCCCAAACAATGGCTGATTTGGCAGAATGGGCGGAGAAGTTGGGGGAGGACGGCCGTCCTCTTCGCATCGCTACCAAATTCCCCAATGTAACCAGCCAATTCCTCAATAAACATGGCGTAACCAATACCAAACTCATCAACGCCGAAGGCACGCTGGAAATCGCGCC
>JANTGY010000469.1 GCA_024762695.1 Anaerolineae bacterium | reverse complement strand
GGCGGCGGCGAACTGGACGAAAACAGACCCGTACCGCGTTACCCCGATGGATGAAACGGCCGGAAAAATCGTCATGACCGGCAACGAAGCGGCGGCGCTGGGTTTTGTCTTCGGCGGCGTCACCTTTGCCGCCTGGTATCCCATCACGCCTTCCACCGGCGTTATTGATTCACTAAACCATTATCTGGAGGAGTTCCGCCGCGACCCGGAGACGGGCAAAGCGACGTATGCCGTCGTGCAGGCGGAGGATGAGTTGGCGGCGGCGGGGATGATTATCGGCGCCGGCTGGGGCGGTGCGCGGGCTGTTACGGCCACATCCGGCCCCGGTATTTCGTTGATGGCCGAGTTTGTGGGGCTGGGCTATTTTGCCGAGGTTCCGGCGGTGTTCTGGAATGTGCAGCGGGTTGGCCCCAGCACGGGCCTGCCCACGCGCACGGGGCAGGGCGACCTGATTTTTACCTATTATCTGGGGCACGGCGATACGAAGAATGTGGTGCTGCTGCCCTCGTCTATCAAGGAATGTTTTGAGTTTGGCGTTACGTCGCTGGATTTGGCGGATGAGCTGCAAACACCGGTGTTTGTTCTCAGCGATTTGGATTTGGGGATGAATAATTGGATGTCGGAGCCGTTTGACTATCCAACGGAGCCGATTAAGCGGGGGAAGGTGTTAAGCGCGGAGGAGGTGGTGCGGGGATACGGCCGTTACAAAGACACCGACGGCGACGGCATTCCCTACCGCACCATTCCCGGCAACAGCAATCCGCTGGCCGCCTGGTTTGCGCGGGGAACAGGACATAATGAAACGGCCGTCTACAGCGAAAATCCGCAAGATTGGGAGCGAAACATGGCCCGCCTGGCGCGCAAATTCGACACCGCGCGCGGCATGGTTCCCGCCCCCATCATAGATGAGATGGACGACGCCAACATCGGCATCATCGCTTACGGCACGACGGAGTACGCCATCGAAGAAGCCTGCGACCGGCTGGCGGCGGACGGCGTCCCCACCAGCTTCATGCGCATCCGCGCCCTGCCGATTAACGACGATGTGGCTGATTTTATCGGCCGTTACGCCCGCGTCTACGTCATCGAACTCAACCGCGACGGTCAAATGCGCACGATTCTGGCGTCTGAACTGCCGGAACTAGCAGCGCGGCTCGTTTCGCTGGCGCATTTGGACGGCCTGCCGCTAACGGCGCGCTGGGTAGAAGATGCGCTGCGCCGCCAGGAAGAAAAAGGTTCCAGACAGGCGTACATGGACTGGCGCGACAAATGGCAGGTAGGCGAATGGGAGGATGAAGACGATCCCTTTGGCGATGTGCGCAAGCAATCGCCGGGACGGGGAAGCAATTTATGAGACTGGTATGCTTGGGCGTAAATACGCGGGTAATTTCGTAGAACGATTTGGTAAATCGTTCAGGCGCGATTTGGCAAATCGCGCTACGAGAAGACGGTCGTCATACCCCAAAACAGGAAAATAATTATGAGTAGAGGATTTAAAGTTAACGCTATTGGCTTGACGAAAAATGATTACAAGGCGCAGCCATCCACGCTGTGCAAAGGGTGCGGCCATAATTCGATCGTCAACCAGATTATTCAGGTGGCGTTTGAGTTGAGTATCAAGCCGGATGAGATTTTGCGGTTGAGCGGGATTGGCTGTTCCAGCAAGTCGCCGGCTTACTTTTTGGGGCAGTCGTTCGGGTTTAATTCGCTGCACGGCCGTATGCCCTCCGTGGGCACAGGCGCCATCATGGCTAACCATCATCTGAAAGCGATTGGCGTCAGCGGCGACGGGGACACAAGCAGCATCGGCATGGGGCAGTTTAAGCATGTGATGCGGCGCAACGTGCGCATGGTCTACCTGGTGGAAAATAACGGCGTTTACGGCCTGACCAAGGGCCAATTTTCGGCCACCGCCGACGAGGGCCAGACGCTGAAATATGCCGGAGTTAACCCGTTCCCGCCGGTGGACATCTGCATGGAGGCGATTGTGGCCGGGGCCGGGTTTGTGGCTCGTTCCTTTTCCGGCGACGCCCACCAGGTGCGGGCGTTGTTGAAAGCGGCGTTGAGTTTTGAGGGCACGGCCGTTCTCGACATCATCAGCCCCTGCGTTGCCTTCAACAACCGGGAAGATTCCACCAAAAGCTACAGCTACGGCAAAGAACACGAACTCCCGCTGCACGCTATCGGCTTTGTACCTGCCTTTGAGGAAATTGAAATTGAAGGCCATCAACCGGGCGAACTGCGGCTGGTGGAGATGCACGACGGCTCCCACATCCAACTGCGCAAGCTGGAGACGGAGTACGATCCGCTGGACAAGCTGGGCGCGATGCAGCGGCTGCTACTGGCGCATGAAAAGCGGGAGTTTATCACCGGGCTGATTTATTACGACGATTCCCGCCCCCGGCTGGCGGAAACGGCCAACCTGGGGGAGACGCCGCTGTCGCAGTTGACGAATGAACAGATACGGCCGTCCCGCGAAACCTTATCTGAGTTGATGGCTGGGTTGATGTAAAAACAAAGAGCCAAACTTATTTAACGGGCTATCAAAAACAAAACAATCAGCAGCGCTAGACAGAGGGGAAGGACGAACAAGGCGACAATCAGGATGAGGAGCGCCTTGCGCGGCAGCCCCGCCCGCTGCGCGCGCAGCGTTTGTTCCAATGGCGTGGCAACGGCCGTTTCCTGCGGCGCGGGTAACGATTCGGCCATATCAGCCAGCG
>JANTGY010000468.1 GCA_024762695.1 Anaerolineae bacterium | reverse complement strand
CTTCCGAACTCATGATCGTCAACGCCTCCCGCGCCTTAAAAGGGAGCCGCGTCGTCTTTGTCGGCGTGGGGCTGCCCAACATCGCCTGCAACCTGGCACGGCGCGACCATTCGCCCAATCTGGAATTGGTCTACGAAAGCGGCGTCTTTGGCGCCCATCCCGCCCGCCTGCCCCTCTCCATCGGCGACCCGACGCTGGTCAGCGACGCCACCTCCGTCACCAGCATGAGCGATTTATTTATGCTGTATTTGCAAGGCGGGCTGGTGGATGTGGCCCTGCTGGGCGGGGCGCAAATTGACCGCTACGGCAATCTGAACACGACGATTGTTGGTGATTATGCGAAGCCAAAAGTGCGCCTGCCCGGTTCCGGCGGCGCCTGCGAAATCGCCATCAACGCCAAAAAGATTTTCATGATCATGCGGCTAAAAAGGCGGGCCTTTGTGGACAAACTGCACTTCATGACCAGTCCCGGCCATCTGGACGGCGGCGATGCGCGGAAAAAGCTGGGTCTGCCCGGCAGCGGACCGCAGTTGGTCATCACCGACCGCGCCTTGTTTGATTTTGACAACGAAGACCATGAGATGACGCTGATTGAGATGGCTCCCGGCGAAACGGCCGATTCCATTCAAGCCGAAGTCGGTTGGCCGCTGCGAGTCTCGCCCGACCTGAAAGAGATGACCCCGCCCACCGCCGCCGAATTCGCCATCATCCGGGAGCAGTTGGACCCGGCGGGGTTGTACCGGTAGAGGAGCGGGACGCGGAGTTGCGTAGAGGGGCGGAGATGCGCGGAGAAAAGGAGAGAAGAAGAAAGCATTGCTAAAAAAATCCAACGCTTCTCCTTTTCTTCCCTCTGCGAATCTCTACTTCTCCGCGTATCTCCGCGTCCAAAAAACAAATGCCTAAGAAACAATTCATTCTGGAAGATAACGGCCGTCACACCCTCGAACTCACCTGGGACTCCATGTGGCGCAATTTCACCATCCATTTTGACGGCGCGCCTGTGGATACGATTGCAGGCGGCGGCAAAGGGCTGCGGGCGGGCAAAACCATAGCCCTGCCTGATGGCTCGGAACTGGACGTGCAGTTGAAAAACTCTCTCGTCGCTTCTGAATTAGCTGTTGTGCGCGACGGCCGTCCCCTCCCCGGCTCAGCCACCCATCCACTGCAAAAAATCAGGCAAGCTTACACCATCATCTTCATCATTGGCGTTTTGAATTTGGTATTGGGGTTGGTCGGCCTGGTTTCTACGGCCGAATGGGTTTTGTTGATCAGCGGGGGATGGATAACGGCCGTTTTCGGTCTCTTTCTGCTCATCCTCGGCTGGTTGGTCAAAGCCAAACACGCCCTGCCCGCCCTCATCACCGCCATCTTTTTGTATGCGGCAGACAGTTTATTGGGAATTTGGGTCGTCGTCGCCGGCGGCGAAGCGCCTGGCATCGCCGGACTCATCGTGCGCGTCCTGTTCATCATCGGCATGGCGCAAGGCATCAAAGCCATTCAGGAGATTGGCGACTAGCAGGCTGTCGGAAAAGTCTTAAAAACCTTGACAGGACACGAATCAACACAGATAAACACGGATTTTTAGGCTAAAAATGTTAAAAAATCTGTGTTTATCCGTGAAATCCGTGTCCTACTATTCTTTCTCCGACAAGCTGCTAGAGACTACGAAAGTAAAAAACTTGACCAGGTTAGGACAAATCAGTAACAATAGTGATATGAAAAGTTTGCAACAAATCTCTTTTCCGCAAAAGGAATTAAACAACTTTTGCCGGCAGCATCATATTCGTAAATTGGCCTTTTTCGGCTCGGTTCTGAGCGATAAGTTTGGCCCGGAAAGCGATATTGATGTACTGATTGAGTTTGAGCCAGAACATATCCCCGGTTTGGTTGATTTTATCAGCATGGAAATGGCGCTAACCGAGATACTGGGGCGTAAAGTTGATTTGAATACGCCCCAATCACTCAGCCATTACTTCCGCGACCGTGTCATTGCCGAAGCCAAAGTGCAATATGCTGCCTGAAAAAGACCTCGTCCGGCTGCGCCACATGCGAGATTATACCCGCGAAGCAATGGCTTTTGTTCAAGACAAAACGGCATCAGAATTCTTGGATGACCGCAAACTTCAACTGGCTGTGACGCATCTGATTGAGCTTGTGGGCGAAGCGGCCAATCATATTTCCCCTGAAACCCAATCTCAATTCCCCGAAATTCCCTGGCCTCAAGTCATCGGAATGCGTCATCGGCTCATTCATGGCTACGACTTTCTTGATTACATGATTATCTGGCAAACTGTGAAAAGCAACCTGCCAGAACTCCTTGTCCAATTAGAATCCATCATATCCCAAAATAACTAACCAACAAAAGTTGGTCAACCAAAGGAATAGCCAATGCGTTACACTCACCCACACGGACACGTTTTTTATCGCAAAATGGGCTTTGCCCGGCCCAAAATCTCGCACGGAGAGGGCATTTATCTATTTGACGACACCGGTAAACGGTACATTGACGGTTCCGGCGGGGCGATTGTGGTGAATGTGGGACACGGCCGTTCCCGCATCGCCAACGTCATCGCCCAACAAACCCAAACTGTCGCCTACGCCCACCCGACCATGTTCACCAGCGAACCGGCCGAACGCTTCTCGGAAGCGTTAGCCCCAATCGTCCCCATCCCCGACGCCCGCTTCTTTTACATGAGCAGCGGCTCCGAGGTGGTGGAAGGGGCGATTAAGCTGG
>JANTGY010000467.1 GCA_024762695.1 Anaerolineae bacterium | reverse complement strand
TCGTTCTGGGCAGAAATTCATGGCGCGCTTCGTCGTATTCAAAACGGCCGCCCGCCAGATAAAGCAGTTGGTTGTCCGGCGCATAATGGGTATTGAGAATGACCGTATCGCAAGCCACCAAACGCCTGTTATTTAGATTATCTAATGGCGCCATTTCAACGGCCGTTACCTCCTTCTTGCCATGCGCCTTGACAATGGTGTGCTGCCAATAAACCGGCACGCCCGATTGAGCAATCTCTTCACCCAACGCGCTGCCGCCGGCCCGGTGATCGGCCACGCCAACCACATCCACCCCGACAGCCTTCAAGTCGCGGGCCAGCTTCCAGCCGTCATCATTGGCGGTCACAATCATAACTTTTTCGCCAGGAACGACGCCGTAGAGATGCAGCAGCCGCTGCGCGGCGCTGGCCAGCATCACGCCGGGCAAATCGTTGTTATCAAACAAGATGGGTTGATCGAGCGCGCCGGTGGCGAAAATGGTCGCTTTGCCGCGCACTTTGTACAGCGTCTTGTCATGCACGGCCGTCAGCCAATGCTCCTCAAACCAGCTCGCGACCAGGGTGTTGGTGAAGATGCGAATTCTAGGGTGATTGGAAACGGCCTTTACCAGTCTCTCCAATCCCTCCCGATCCTCCCCCCCATACCGCCAATGCCCACCCAGATACGGCGCTTCCTCAAACAACAGCGTCCGCGCTCCCGCCTCCGCCGCCGCCAATGCCGCGCTCAATCCCGCCGGGCCAGCGCCAACCACAACCACATCGCCATGCAGATATTGCTTCAAAAACCCCTCAGCCAATGGCGCATTGATGTTCAGCTTGCCCAAACCCGCTGCCTTCCGCAGCGCCTTTTCATACGTCGGCCACAACCGCTGCGGACGGATAAACGTCTTGTAATAAAATCCCACTGGCATCAACTTGCCGCCCATCTGCGTCAGGCTCATGATGTCCCGTTCCGCCGACGGCCAGGCGTTGACCGATTTCACATCCAGCCCTTCCTCCACCGGCCGCAGCCAGGCGCTAACGCTGGGTTCGTCGCCAATTTGCACCATCATGTTCGTCGCATGACCATAGGCCATCAATCCGCGTGGACGATGGTATTTGAAGGAACGGCCGATAACCTTCACGCCATTCGCCGCCAACGCCGACGCAATCGAATCGCCGGGATGCGCCGCGTATTTCTTGCCATTAAACTTGAAATGAATCGTCAGAGATCGGTCAATAATCTCGCCAACATGGGGCGAAACGCGCCATCTGGCTGCTGTTTTTGCTGCCTGCGTCATGCGGCTTCCTCCTCATCTGGCGCGGCAGATGGCTGCCACAAATAAGTTTTCACCACCTCGTTTGTTTTCGTGTGCCGCTCCGCCAAAAACCAGAGGCCGCACCCTGCCCGGTGATACCACCACTCCTTTTGCACGCCAGCTTTATTTTCCCGTAGAAACACATAATCCGCCCACGCCTCAACTGGAATTCCCTTCATCTCTTTCGGTCGCGGATTGTATTCCCCGCCAAAGCGAAACTCACCCACATTCCGCGTCCCACAATTCGGACAATCTATTTGAATCATCTTTTTATCCGTTCCTTTCCCCATCCGTTGTTGCCTACTTGCCAACAGAAGCGGCGCCCTTCTCCCCCACTGGATCATTTTCGTAGAAGCGGGAGAGGCGAAACGGCCGTATCATCTCCGGCGTCTCATTCGTGGCAATCAACTCCGCCATCCGCTTACCCGAAGACGGAATCGCCTTAAAGCCATATGTCCCCCAGCCCACATCCACGACAAATCCCTCCACCGGCGTAAAGCCCATAATCTGGCTGTAATCCGGCGTCATGTCACACAAACCGGCCCATTGGCGCATCACCCGCACATGGCTAAAACTGGGGAACATCTCCAGCATATGCCCCGCCAGCCCCTCTGTGAATCCCAACGAACCACGCATCGAATACGACGCATACGGATCAACCGACGCCCCCATCACCAACTCGCCCCGCCCCGATTGGCTGACATACACATGCAAACTGCCCGAAACAATTACCACATCCAAAAAAGGCTTCAACGGTTCTGTGACAAGCGCCTGCAAGGGGTAAGTGGTAATTGGTAATTTGACGCCAGCCATGTCGGCGATGATCGAAGCCCATCCAGCCGTCGCGTTGAGAACCATGCCCGTTTTAATCGTTCCGCGATTGGTTTGCACACCGACGACCCTGCCATCTTCCACATCAATACCCGTCGCCTCCGTCAATTGATGAATGTGAACCCCCATCCGGTCGGCATGATGGGCATAGCCCCACACCACCGCATCGTGGCGCATAATACCGCCGCGCGGATGGTACAACGCGCCCTGAATCGGATAGCGCGGATGGTCGCTGACGTCAATTGGCGGGCACAGCTTTTTGATTTTCTCTGGCCCAATCACGCTGGACTCCACGCCTTGCAGCAAATTCACTTCAGCGCGGCGGCGCATGGTACGCATCGCGCCATCCGTGTGCGCCAACGTCAAATGCCCGCGCTGGCTGAGCATGACGTTGAAATCAAACTCCAGCGACATCTGCTCATACAGCGTCAAACTTTCATCATAAAAACGAACGCCAGCCGGGGTCAGATAATTGCTGCGGACAATAGCGGTATTCCGCCCGCTTCCTCCCGCGCCAATATAATTCTTCTCCAACACGGCCACATTGGTAATGCCATGATCCTTTGCCAAATAATAAGCACAGGCCAGCCCATGCCCGCCCCCGCC
>JANTGY010000466.1 GCA_024762695.1 Anaerolineae bacterium | reverse complement strand
TGTCGGGCTGGGAGACGTAGAGGTTGTTGACGTCTACGCCGCATTTGGCGGCATAGCTGGGGTCGAGGGCGTGTTCCATATCGACAAAGGCGCACAACCCGCCCTGTTTTTGGGCTTCGGCGATAATGTGTTGGCAGAGGGTGGTTTTACCAGAGGATTCGGGGCCGTAGATTTCAATGACACGGCCGCGTGGTACGCCGCCGACGCCGAGGGCAATGTCTAGGGAAAGGGAGCCAGTCGGGATTGATTCGACTTGTAAATGATACGCTTCGCCTAGACGCATAATGACGCCTTCGCCAAACCGTTTGGTCAGGGTCGCCAATGTGTTTTCTAAGGTGCGATCTCGATTTTGATTGCCCATTTATTCCCTTGATTTTGTCCCTTTGAAGGGGTGTTTACAATATGTTAGAAATTTGATTATGTAGTGTACAATAGCGTCATGGAATTCGCAAACCACGAAAGAAAATATGCGGTGCGCACGGCCGTTCCATCGGATGCGCGGGAAATTACACAACTTCTAAAACGGGTTCCTTATTCGCATGTTCATGCTGATTGGCGGCTGCCGGTAGATTGGTTGGGATCGCCGGGGTTTGTTGCCTTGCCTGAACCGGCGTTCAGTACGGAGCAGCGGCGGTCGGTGGCGGCGAAGTTTTTGCCGCCGCGAGAGCGTTTGCAGGGCTGTTTGGCGGCAACGGCCGATCCAGCGCCGGCGGCGTGGGTGCGGGTGGCTTCGGTGGCGGCGGCGGCCGATCCACAGGCGGCTTTGGCGGCGATGTTGGCGCGAGTGACGGATTATTTGCGGGAAACGGCCGTTACCCAATTAGGCTGGCTGGCTGTCCGCGACTGGCCCGGCCCGTGGCTGCCCGATTTGGGATTTTACCGCGCCAACGAGATTGAGACGTATGTCAAAGATGATGATTGGCTGCCCGCAAGAACGGCCGTGTCCCGCCTGGTTATTCGTCCTGCCAAACGATCCGACATGCCGCGCCTGGCCCAAATCGAAGCGGCCGCCTTTGATCCTTTGTGGCGATACAGCGCCGATGCCTTAGCCCTGGCCAATCGTCAAGCCTTATGTTTTGATGTGGCCGCGTTAGATGACGACGTTGTGGGTTTCCAGTTAAGCTCTTGGGCCGGTAAGGGAGCGCATTTGGCCCGGATCACCGTCAATCCAGACTTACATGGACGAGGCGTCGGCTCGGCGTTGTTGACTCATGCTATCCATACTTATCGCCAGCGAGGGCTGAGCCATATTTCATTGAATACGCAGGTTGATAATATCGCTTCCCAATTTCTTTATCGCAAGTTTGGTTTTTATGCCAGCGGGCAGCGTTTCCCTGTTTGGGTGCAAGATTTGTAGGAAGCGCGATACGGCCGTTTTACTATTCCAGCGCTTGCCCCCTCATGGTATGATGAGAAAGACCTTTTTCTTGACCTCGGAATCTCCATCATTTCTAACGGAGTTGAAAAATGAGTGAATTACAGCCAGTTTCCTTGCCCGAAGATGCGCCATATGTCAATGCGCTCTTGCTGCAAATGCTGCGCGGCGTTGAAGATGTATTGGGTACTAATGGTCTCCATGCCGTTTTGCGAGCCAGTGATTTAAGCCGGTACATCAATAATCCGCCGCCCAACAATTTGGACAGCGGCGTCGAAGCGCGCGAATATGCGCGATTAAATGCCGCCATCGAAGAATTTACGGGACGAGCCGGCAAAGGGATGCTCAAACGAATCGGCCGTTCTTCCTTTCGTTGGGGCATTAAAGAGCAGTCGGCCGTGATGGGACTGGCTGGGATCGCGCTCAAGGCGCTGCCGAGTCGGTTGCGCAAGCGGGCCATCTTGTTGGGGCTGCGGAAAGGCTTAATGGATATTGTTGAGTACGGCTTGGTCGATGTACAGGATGTGGGCGGCGTAATGGTTTACACCGATTATGCTTGCACCATTTGCCACACCCGCCATGCCGATCACGCGATTTGCCACTTGTACGCGGGCACATTGGGCGAAGCGATGGTTTATGCAACAGGCAAGGATTTTCGTGCGTTTGATATTGTGGAAACGCATTGCAAAGCTAAGGGGGATGGGTACTGTCGTTTCGAGATTCGGGATATTTGAGGAGCGAACGCTTTGAGAAGTGGGAACCGTAGCTAGAACGCCGTTAAGGGGAATTTGAGCAATGAATGTGCAATCATTGGCAGCAAATAGTTGGCCCAAAGTTAAAACGGGGCTGGTTGTTATGGGACTTGTGGGATTGTTTCTGGGGGCTGTTGGCGGGGGCGTGGGGCAGTATGGGGAAGCGGTTGTCAGCACGGCCGTTCTCGGCGTTGTATTTGGCGCTTACAATCAAACCCTTAAACGGAACAATGGCATTCTCAGCGGGCTATTAGCCGGGGGCATCGTCGGCCTGTTCGTTAGTTTGACCGGGCTGCCTGTCAGCCGAAACATCAATGGCGTGTTAGACGGCGCTTTATTTGGCACATTAAGCGGCGTCATTGCCGGCGGCGTAATCGGCGTCATCACCCATGCCCAGCCCGGTGAAAATGATCGTTGGAGAACCAAACTGTTTCTTGTTGGCGGTTCAATTGGTTTGGGCGCGCTGCTGGGCGGCGGCGTTGGTCTTGTTGCCGGCGCTATTCTGGGTCTGATTAGCGCCAGTTGGTATGGGGCCATCGGCGCGGCATTGGCCGGCGGCATTGTTGGCGCTTATCTGGGGTCTTATTTCCACAAAATTCAATGGATT
>JANTGY010000465.1 GCA_024762695.1 Anaerolineae bacterium | reverse complement strand
TCCAATTCCCGCAACATGCGATTCATTAGTGGCGAAAACTTCGTGACACTAACGGAATTCCAATTCCCGATACATCAACTGAGATGAAACACACCCAAAGATAAATAATACCCGCAAAACTGATGCCAAGAGACCGCGCCAAACAAACGTAAAACATTCATGGCGCTTACTTTCTTCAGACTGTATAGCGGACAATTTTCCGGCGCATTTTGCTTGACTTAACCGAACGGCTTTGCGAGTATTGAGTCCATGCCGTTAATCAATGTCGTCTTTAACACAGTCGCGCCTATTTTTTCAGTTATTGGCGTCGCCATGCTCTTGGGACGTTACCGCACGCTTGACGTTCGCACGCTGTCCCGTATTTCCATTTACTTGTTTAGTCCGGCGCTCATTTTAACCAATATCTCCCAATCGGGGTTGGGCGCGGATGAATTAAGCGATATTTTGTTGGCCTCGATTGCCGTTTGTATTGTCATGGCGATTCTGGGCAGCCTCATCGCCCATGGGCTAGGATATGATCGGGCGCTAGCCAGCTCGTTTGCATTGGCGGCTTTCATGATGAATTCGGTCAATTTCGGCTTACCATATATCGAGTTCGCGTTTGGGGCAAAAGGATTGGAAACGGCCGTACCCTTCACCGTCGGTCAAGCATTGGTGGCTTACACAGTGGGAACCTATGTCGCCTCGCGGGGGCAAAGCGGGGTGGGAACGGCCGTGCGCAATGTTCTCACTATCCCCATGCCCTATGCCTTTGCCCTGGCTATGTGGCTCAACGCCACCGGGCACACGCTGCCCACCCCTATCATGCAAGCCAGCCGGGTATTGGCCCAAGGCATCATCCCGGTTACGCTGGTGATTTTGGGATTGCAATTAAGTGGGGCGCAGTTAAACGGCCGTTGGCAGCCTATCATGATGGCAACCTTCACCCGATTTGTCATCGGCGCGGCGGCGGCATTGGGCATCGCATTATTGTTTGGTTTACAAGGGATGACCCGGCAGGTGTTTATCATGGAAGCCAGTATGCCCGCCGGGATTTTGAGCGGCGTCCTCTCCACAGAATTTGGCGGCGATCCTGAGTTTGCAGCGGCCGTGATATTGGTGACGACGTTAGTCAGCGCCTTGTTTTTAGGTGGGCTGCTGCTGCTTATTACCTGAGCCAAAATGCCAATGATTGCAATGGTCAACAATAGATCGACTCGCGAAGAGCGCGGCGAACGCGAAGAATTAAAGAGAAAAGTCTTGCGCCCTTTACGTCCTTCGCCGCGAACCCTTGTTTGACAAACTGGAAATTGGCGTGCGCCTGTTTTTGTTGGTACGGTAAAAACATCTGAACGAATTCTTGAACGGCCGTTTCCGTGCGTTCTGTCCACGAATAATAACGGAGATAAAGCGGGTCGGCTTGGTAGGCGTGAACGGCCGTCCAATCAGCGCGCACAAATTCGCGCAGCCGCAAGCGTTCGGTTGCGCAGCCGCAAGCGTTCGGTTGTAAGAATCATGAGAAATTCTACGTGCGTTTGCGCGGCGTGACGGTGATGCTGCCATCCCCTTCCATGTGCGCTGCGGCGACATCAGACAACTTATCCATTCCGGCGCGGCGAAGTTGGGTCATCAGTTCATCTTCGGTGATCAGTTCCTGGCGCATGTTTTTGTAGAGGAAACGGCCGTTCTTCACCAACAACAGCGGCGGCGGATGGTAGAATCGCTGGATGAAAGGCACATACTGGCCCAGCCAATCCAGGGCAAAATTCCAAAACGCAATCGTCGCAATCAAGATTAGTCCATCCGTGACCGAATGGTGCTCGCGGGCGATAGCATTTTGCGCCGCTGCCGCTACCAGCGCAATCATCAACACGTCGCCCAAACCGATTGTGCCGCCAATCCGCCGGAACGTAAACCGCAAAAGAGCAAATAAAACCAGGTATACAATCGTGCCGCGCAGGACGATTTCCAGAAAGGGAACGCTGGGCGCAAAAATACCCTGCCAGTCGAGATTAAACATGGACGCGTCCTACCCAATCCACATCAATTTGGGCTTGCACGCCTAAACGCTCGCATAATTCGCCCACATGCTGCTGCAAATGACGAATGTTGTAGAATTGAAGTTCCATTTTGTTCAGCGAGATCCAATCAAAACCTGATTCCTCGGCGTCCAAATCCAAGATAGCGACTTTCTCCGGTATCTCTTGTCGAAAGAGAGCTAGATATTCCAAAACCTCGGCCTTGGTATACGCTTTTTCGATTTTCACTTCTTCATGCGGCGGCCAGGGCAAGGTTCCCATAAAGTTGTAATTCTCACGCGCCTTGTCCCAGGGCGCAAAGTCGCTTTCAGTGGGCTGCAAATACAAATGGGTGTAAAAGATGGCGTGATAAGCGATGTGCCAGAACTTGTTTGTATCGGCTGGATTGTCCCACAAATCATCTGGGCACTTTTCGATGGCTTTCTCCAACATAGCCAGAGACGCCAGGTATTGCGATTGTAGGACCGCATGCAAATTCATCATTCCCTCCTACTCAAGGATCTCTTTTACGCGGCCAACGGCGCCGCTTTCCAGCCGCACTTTGATGCCATGCGGATGCGTGGCTGATTTTGTCAGGATGTTTTTGACAACGCCTTCAGTTAGTTTGCCAGTTCGTTGGTCTTTTTTAAGGACAATAGCCACCCGTAAGCCGGGTTTAATGCTGCTGCGTTTGGTCCCGTTCATGATTCGCTTTCTCCATCGCCATCAAAATCGCAGCGACATACA
>JANTGY010000464.1 GCA_024762695.1 Anaerolineae bacterium | reverse complement strand
CCGGTGAAGTATTCGCGGCGAAAGCGCAGCGATACTTCGACGCCGGGGACAACGCGGATACCAGCTTCTTTCCCGGCGGCCAGCGCTTCATCCAGTCCATTTAGCGTATCGTGGTCAGTGACGCCAACGGCCGTTAACCCCAAATCACGGGCAGCCATTACAAGCTCGGTGGGGGTGTATTCGCCATCGGAGGCGTTGGTATGATTGTGTAAATCAGCGATAAAATTTCGAGTCATCATCTATCCTTCTTGCATAAATTGCGATCGGTTAAGTTATCCATGCTAGCCGCTGTCTCTCTCTTTTAGGCTAACGGCCGTTACCATTTTCCCTCAAACGACAAACGCCCGCTATTATAAAAATAGCAGCCATTTATCAGATTCGGTTTTTTGTAAGAAATGGCTGATTGACTGACAAATCTCAGAGTTCACCGCAGAGAGCGCGGAGAAGCGCGGAGGTTTCTCCTTCATTTCCCTCTGCGATCTCCGCGTTCTCCGCAGTTAGATAAGTTTTGTTAGTCAACCAGAAGAATTGGTTTACTTTGGCTCAAGAACGGGTTGTAGGATGAGCGTGCTGCCCGCCAAATTGGGCAGATAAAAAGGCTCGCTTGTCACCAGCAAGGGGCCGCCGGCCGATTGGTAAATTTTCCAACGGAAGGGGCCGGTTCCTAAATTCGACTCGCCGGCCCACCATTCCTTGGTTCCAACCCAGCCCGCATCCTCTTGGACAATAGCATCTAGGCCGCCCTGCCAACCAGCCACATCGCGCCATACGCCTGCATTGTCATACCATTGAATGGTCGTCCAGACATTTTGCCAGTGCATTTCGTCCCAGGGCCAGGATTCGCTAAACAAAGCATGTACCTGTAGACGGGCGCCATCCATGTTTCCACCTGGAATGTTGGTGATGAGGGGCATTTCTGACGGCTCTGTGCCGCGCGGCGGCAGTTCATACCCGTCGGCCATTGTGCTGTGGGCGATGGTCAAGGCCCCCAAAATGGCTGTGCCTACCAAGATCAGGAGACCTAAGCGGTTCAAAAACTGTTTTGCGTTCATGTTCACATCCTCATACATTTACTGTTCAACCGGTTCGCGCGCGATTCGATTACTGGCGCTCCGGCAGTGGACTTGATAATTGTTGGTTGGGCAGCGCTACAATCGCTTCGGGCTGCGCTAAGGGATCGGCCGTAGCTGTCCCCGATGTAATGTTGTTGTAGACGCCGCCAGTAATTTCGTGTTTCTCCAAAATCGCTCCATAGGCATTGCCGACATAAGCGGAATCTACCTGGGCATAAATGGGCGTTCCAGCAGGCAAAACGCCGGTGAAATTACTGTTTTCGGCTGAGTAGTATAGGTTTGGCGCGCCAGAAGCGACGCTGTAGGTCAAGGTCATCACTTCGCCTGAAGCCAATGGTACGGTAACGCCCCAGGCGATGCCCTCGGTGGTCAAATCCTGCCAAAGCTCATTGGCCGTTTGCGGAGCGGGGGACGGGTTGACATAAAAATCTACCCAGAAGCCGCCGTCAGTCGCCTGGTCGCCCTGATTCTCGATCACAATTTCTACTGTTTCGCTATTGGCCTTAACGCTGGAAACAACCAGGTCCGGAGCAGAAATGTAGTTGTTCGTGATCACTGGCATATAGACGAAATAGGTTTCGGGAGTAACGGTGATGTTCACAGTGGCTGTGTCGCTGGCGCTGGCCGCGTCTTCGATGGTGTAGGTGAAGGAGTCAGGCCCGATGTACTCGGCTTCGGGGGTGTAGGTCAGCGTTCCATCGCCATTGTCGGTAACGGTTCCGTGCCCGCCCTGGGTGAAGCTGGCCAGGCTCATCGTGTCGGTTGTGTCCACGTCAGAGTCGTTGGCGAGGGGGGCGATGATCACGGCTGTTTCCAATATCGTCGTTTCGGCATCATCATTGGCGACGGGGGCGTCATTGACTCCTGTCACCGTTACGCTGACGGTGGCGGTGTCGGACACGGCCCCGCCGTCAATGACGGTGTAGGCAAACGTATCTACAACATTTTCGCCGACATTTAGCGCTTGCAAGGCCGTTACGGCCGTTGGGTCATACGTAAAGCTGCCATCAGATAACACGGCAACGGACGCGCCCTGGGCGCTGGCCGAATCGGCATTCATCACCATCAAGGGATCGTTGTCCTGGTCGGTATCGTTGCCTAACACGCCATCGGCGGGGACGTTGAGGACGCTGTCCTCAGTCGTGCTGTCGCTGTCGTCCACGCCAACGGGCGCGTCATTGCGGTCGTCCACTGTGATGACAAATTGTTCTTCAAAGGTCGCGCCGCCGCTGTCGCGCACCTGGACGCGGATTTCGTAGGTTGCTTTTGTTTCAGCGTCAAAAATTGCCGCTGTTTGCAGTTCGCCGCCGCTGATGCCGAAGGATGCGTTATCGGTATCCCCAGCTCCGGCAATGAGCGAATAGGTGTGGCTGTCGCCCGAATCGACATCTGTGGCGCTGAAGTTGCCGACGGCCGTTCCCGTCGCCTTGTTCTCATCTACATGCGAATCATCCAGGGAGATGCCGGTAGGCGAATCATTTTGATTGGTGACGGTGACGGTGACAGTCGCCGAATCGGTCTTGCCGTTGGCGGTGATTTCGTAGGTGAAGCTGTCGTCGCCGACGAAGTTTGTGTTGGGGGTGTATTGGATGTCGTTGCCAACGGCGACGGCCGTGCCGTTGCTGGCCGCGCCGACATTGGTGACGCTGATCGTATCGCTTTCGGGGTCGC
>JANTGY010000463.1 GCA_024762695.1 Anaerolineae bacterium | reverse complement strand
CAATGGGAAGCTGTCATCGCGCAGGAATTGGCTGGACAGACTGGTCTCGTCATCGCCACTGGCGGACGATTGATGTTGGATGGAGCTAACGCCGCCGCTTTGAGCCATAATGCCCATGTTTTTTGTCTGACGGCCGTGCCGGAAACGATTTTGGCCCGGTTAGCCGATGATGGTGGGACACGGCCGTTACTCGACGTGCCTAACCCAGTCCAGGCCATCATGAATTTATTAGAACAGCGGCGAGAGGGATACGGCCGTTTCCCTCCCATCTCAACCGACAACAAAACCCCTGACCAAATAGTAGAGGAGATTATCCAATGTATTTCTGCGACATAGAGAATCGAGAAGCTGTGGAAGTTGTACCGGGCATCCGTCTTCGTACATTTTGGGAGAAAGAGATGCTGTTATCCCTGGTGGAGCTAGACCCAGGCGCCGCCCTGCCGACGCACAGCCATCCCCATGAACAATCGGGGACTGTCATTTCTGGCACAATGACGATGACCATTGGCGGCGAAACGCGCCAGTTGCAGCCAGGCGATGCCTACATCATCCCCGGCGGCGTCGAACACAGCGCCATAGCCGGAGCGACGCTGACAAAGGTTGTTGATATTTTTAGCCCGGTGCGCGAAGAATACAAGTTTGATTGATGAAGGCGGAAGGCAGAAGGCGGAATGATGGGCGGTGAATTGGAAAGACGTTTAGGCGTAACGCATCCAACTGGTCAATATGATGTGGTCGTTGGCGAAGGTTTCCTGTCGCGTTTGCGTCAATTGGCGGGGATTGATGGGCCGTTGGCGGTGGTGACGGATAGCAATGTAGGCCCACTTTACGCTGACCAGATTGAGGATGCGCTTTGCGTGATTACCGTTCCGGCGGGCGAACGGTTTAAGACGTTGGCGACGGTGCAGACCATTTATGATCGGCTGTTGGCGGCGGGATTTGATCGCGCGGGAACGATTGTGGCCTTAGGCGGCGGCGTTGTTGGCGATATGGCCGGCTTTGCCGCGGCGACGTATATGCGCGGCGTGGATTTTGTGCAGTGCCCGACCAGTTTGTTAGCGATGGTGGATGCCAGCGTGGGAGCCAAGACGGGCGTGGATTTGCCCCAAGGCAAAAATTTGGTGGGCGCATTTAAGCAGCCAACGGCCGTTCTCGCCGACATCGCCACGTTACAAACCCTCCCTCCTGAAGAGTTTGCCGCTGGCATGGCTGAAGTTGTCAAGCATGGATTGATAGCCAATCCTGATTTGTTGGCGAGATTGGAGATTGGGGACTGGCAACTGACCGCCAGGAGCCGCTCTTCAATCTCTAATCTCCAGTCTCTAATCGCCGACGCCATCGAAGTCAAGCGCGATGTTGTTCAGGAAGATCCGTTCGAGCAAGGGCGACGGGCGACGTTGAATTTGGGGCACACCTTTGGTCATGCCATCGAGCAGGCAAGCGGGTATGCTGTCCGACATGGGGAAGGCGTAGCGATGGGTCTTGTTGCCGCGGCCAACCTGTCAGCGCGGTTAGGCTTTTGTTCATCAGATTTGCAGTCTCGTATTGAGGATGTATTGGCTAAACTAGATTTGCCGACTTGCATACCGGCAAACTTGTCGCCAGCCGCGCTTTATCAGGCGATGGGCAGCGACAAGAAGAAAGCGGCGGGCAGTTTGCGTTTTGTGTTAATACGCGATGTGGGGCATGTGTTTGTGATGGGGGATGTGGCGGAAACGGCCGTACTGGCCGCACTGACCGATGTGATTTGCGAGGAGAGTAGATGAAAATTCTAATTCTACATGGCCCAAATTTGAACTTGTTGGGAACGCGCGAACCGGAGGTTTACGGCCGTCGCACCCTCGACGATATCAATCAATTACTTAGCGAAATAGCCGTTTCCAAAGGCTTGGAACTACGCATTCTCCAATCCAACCATGAAGGCGCATTGATTGACGCCATCCATGCGGCGCGCCAGTGGGCGGACGGCATCGTCATCAACCCCGGCGCCTTTACCCATTATTCTTTTGCTTTACGTGATGCGGTGGCCGCTGTTGAACTCCCGACGATTGAAGTCCATTTATCTAATGTGGCGGCGCGGGAGGAGTTTCGGCACAAATCAGTGATAACGGCCGTTTGCCTCGGCCAAATTAGCGGCTTCGGTTGGCGCAGTTACCCATTAGCTCTGCAAGCCTTGCTTGATCATCTGGCTGACGACTGACATGCTGGACTATTGAGTAACTGACCAACCGACCAGTAATTACCCAATTACCCAATTACCCAATTACCCAATTACCCAATCGCTATCTTCCTTGTGACCGTATGCAAAATGCAAAAACGCCTGAATTCCGAAAAATCCAGGCGTTTTTGCTCAAATGTGGCGCTTCACTCGGCATGATGTGGCTGCGATGTTGGCTGCTGAGCAGTGATGCGGCTGCAAAGAAGGCTTTGGTTCAGCTACGATGAAGCTACGATGTTAACTACGATGGTGCAATGATGCTGTTACAATGTTGACGGTCGGGTTGCAATGATGCTTCGTAAAGTTTAGCGCCACCAAGACAGGTTCCATGAAACCTTGTCTTATTTATATTCCATAAACATTACAAAACGCATTACAACCAGGCTTGTGGAGATAGGATATTAGTCTCATTGGTTTGATTGACTGATGAAACTAATCTAGTAACTTACCAATGAACTCCTTGTATAGTGTACAAGAAAATGATCCACAGATTACACAGATTAACGCAGATTTTTTTGAATCATTTTAATCTGTG
>JANTGY010000462.1 GCA_024762695.1 Anaerolineae bacterium | reverse complement strand
AAACTGCGCCGCCACCTCCCGCATCACATAAATCGCTTCCGATTCTAAAATTTTCAAATGGTTATAGTGCATAAATTGTGTCCTTCATTTTTGCATGCCTGCATGTCAGCATGTCAGCATGTCAGCGTTTCAGTGTATCAGCGTGTCAGTCTTCCGGCTGACTGCTTTCTCAATCTTCAAACGGGTAAGTATAGGCGGTTTGGGGCAAATTTCATAATACCCAACGAGGAGTGTAACGGGGTATTATGAACGTCAATCTTACGAGGGCAGAACCGGACAGGTCTTCCCTCGCTAAAAGTACGGCTCACCCCGGCACGGCCGTTTCCAGCAAAAATCCCTGCCCGGGTTCCGTCTTGATGGTTAACTGGCCGCCAAGTAGTTGGACACGTTCTCGCATCCCGATAAGACCGAAACCGTTATATTTAGCAACGGCCGTCCCCACCCCATTATCGCGCACAGCCAACTTTACCCATTGTGGGTTGTCATAGTTCAACAACATATCAATACGTGAAGCGTGAGCATGTTTGCGCGCATTGGTCAGCGCCTCCTGCGTCACCCGATACAGCGTCAACTTTGTTTTGGCGTCCAAAGCGCGCCAATTCCCTGCGACATTGAATTCCACCACCAGTCCCGAACTGCGTGTTTCATCAATTAACATTGAAATAGCATCAACCAATGATTGGCTCTCAGTTGGCCATTCACGAAGAGCGGCGACGGATTGGCGAACGGCCGTTAACCCTTCCTTCGTCAACCTTTGCGCCTTGTCCAACGCGCCCCGCGCCTTCTCCGGGTCGTGAGTCATCACCGCCCGCGCCGCTTCAATTTGGACGTTAACAACAGTCAAATAATGGCCCACATTATCATGAATTTCTCGTGCCAGCCGATTGCGCTCTTGGATTGTAGCCACTTCTCTAGCCTGGACGGCATAGGCAGTCAATTGATGGTTAGCCTTTTCCAATTTAACAGCCAATCTCTCGGCCTCCCGACGGGCATTCCGCTCATTCAACCGTGCTTGGGTAAAAGCGACAACAAAGAGGATGGCCGGGATGAAAATCAATATCGGCCCTACGGCATCGCTAAAATTTCCGGTAAGCAACCAAAGGGGCAGCGCCAAACCCAGCAAGGAGACCAAATAAATCGGCCAACGCCAAATGGGATGGAGCCGCTCGACGGCTGTTGCCACAATTGGCAAGGAAAGCAGCCAGGTGCCATTAGCGCCCAACAAAACCTGAACAACGAGGACGAGAGCCATGGGAATAATGAAGAGAACTGCCGTACCCAATGAGGATGAGAAACGATCAAACAAATCATCGCTCCGCATCCCCCAATAAACATAAATCACCCCCAACAGGAGAGAAAGACCTATTTCCCAGGCCGATGGCTCCCAACCGCCGTCAAAAAACAGGCCCAGAAAAGCCATCCCATAGCCTATGCCCACAACGGCAAAAAAGGCGACATACGACGACCCAGCGTCCTGCCGCGCGCGGCCAGAATTAGACGAATCCATATTCGACATCCTGTCTAGGCCGCTTCCTCATCCTCAGATAAGCCCATTCTCGTAATTTGCAAGCGAATAACTCCCTTAAAATCTGTGGGATCGACCAATTCCCCTTTGCGTAGAATCACAATGTGCCCGGCTACGGCCAATTGCTTACTCATCAAACGGATGCGTTTGAGCAATGTTTGCCAATGGTTGGGCAAAATCACTTGGGCGACCGCTTCGGGGCGAATAACCCCATCCAAACCGACTTCGCGGCACATGTTCAAAATTGTCTCGCGCACCTCATCATCACTGACGCGGCGCGGCTTTTGCTGCCGTCTAGACATTTCACTTGTCATAAGTTTTCATCACCTTTCTAGATTTAGCCCATTTTACCATAACCTTTGTCACGCTCCCCTATCCGCCTTAGAATAAGCGCATGAAAACTAAAACCAAAACGGAAGTTGATGCTACATTTCGCGGCGGAGCTACTTTGCTCATTTTGGGAGTCATTGTGATTGGGGCAATTTGGTATGCTTTTTTACGCCCTTCTGAAGATAAAAAGGAGCCGCCGCCAACTATCCCTATTGCCGCTGCCAGCGATGGGGCGACAATTTACGAACTTGTTCCCGGCGAATCGGGCGTTTTCTTTACGTTAGGCGAACTGCTGCGCGGCCAGCCCGTAACAGTGGTTGGCGCAACGGGGCTTGTGTCGGGGCAGATTGCGCTGGATTGGGCCGATGCATCCTCGGCGCAGGTCGGCGTTATCCAGATTAACGCCCGCTCGTTTTACACCGACGATATTTTCCGCGATGAGGCGCTGCACACATTTATCATTGACAGTCCAGCGTTCCCGCTGGCAACGTTTACACCCACAAGCATCGATGGCTTATCAGGGCAGATTGAAGCCGGGGAAACGGCCGTTTTCACCATCGTCGGCAACCTCGCCATCCGCGACATTACCCAAGAAGTGACTTTTATGGTAACAGCCGTGCCCATCTCCCCCACCCGGCTGGAAGGTCGGGCCGAAGCCACGATCAATCGCGCCGATTTTGATTTGATCATCCCCGAAGTTCCTAAAGTCGCCAATGTGGATGAAGCGGTATTGATTGAGATTGAATTTGTGGGAACGGCCGTTGAGTAAAATAAACTACAAATGAACGGAACAGGTCATTGACAAAGGGTGCATTTCAAATGAGTTGAGAAAAGTGCGTGTATCGGGAATTCGTTAGTGTCACGAAGTTTTCGCCACTTATGAATCGCATGTTGCGGGAATTGGA
>JANTGY010000461.1 GCA_024762695.1 Anaerolineae bacterium | reverse complement strand
GGTTGAAGTGACAGTCACGGGGCGTAAAATCTTTGGATAAACTAAGGCCGTTTGCCCCGTGACTGTCACTTTGGTTCAACTCATTTGAAATGCACCCATTGCGTAATTGAACCGGGTTTTGTATTATTTTCACATGGAAAACCCACCGCTTGGAGCCAGCTCCGATAAGATAACCGCCCGCCGCATGCTGGCCGTCAACGAAGAAGAGCTGCAGCGTATCATTCTGGACATCCACGACGGCCCCGTGCAAAATCTTTTTGCCGCGCTGGCCCAGGTCAATCTGGCCCAGAAACGGCGCCGCCGCGGCGAGACCGTTGCCGCCGCCGACTATGACCGCTTGCTGGCGCGGCTGTCTACCCTGCTGGAAGCCACATTGGACGAAATCCGCAATTTCCTCGGAACCTTTCGCCCGCCTGATTTTGCCCAGCGCCGTTTGTCCGAGATTATTGAAGGGTTGCTGATGCACCACGAGATGGCGACGGGCTGTCAGGTCACGTTGGCGATGGGGAAACGGCCGTGTTCCACCTCCCTTCCCGTCAAAATCGCCCTCTACCGCATCTGCCAGGAAGCCCTTTCCAACGCCCACCGCCACGCCCAGGCCAGCCATCAATGGGTGCGCTTAACGGAAGAAGGCGCGCACATTGTGATGGAAATTCGAGATGACGGCCGTGGTTTCGAGCCGCCGCCGCTCACCGGCCCGGAAGCGACCGAACGCGAAGAGCATATCGGCCTGCGCGGGATGCGCGAACGCATTGCCCTGGTCGGCGGCCAATTTGAACTACACAGCGCGCCCGGCGCCGGCACGCGCATCATCGTAAAGGCCCCTGTTGATGAATAAGCGCCCCATCCGCGTCATTTTAGCTGACGACCACGCCCTGGTTTTGGAAGGGCTGCGCAGCCTGATCACAGCCGAACCGGATATACAGGTTGTCGCTACCGCCACCGACGGCGAACGCCTACTGGACGCCGTCGCCCGTTTCCAGCCCGACGTTGTCGTCAGCGATGTGCAAATGCCTTACCTGGATGGGTTAGCTTGCCTGCCCCGCATTCGCCAGAGCAGCCCCCACACCCGCGTTCTCTTCCTCACCGCCTACAATGACGGCCAGACGCTGCAATCCGTTCTCGCTTCCGGGGCCGACGGGCTGCTGCTCAAAACAGCCCCGCCGGAACAAACGGTGCAGGCCATTCGTCAGGTCATGGCCGGGCAAATGGTGTTCCCGGCGGCGGCGCGGCGGTGGCTGGGGATGCGGCAGGAGGAAACGGCCGTTACCATCTCCGAACGGGAAAATGAAGTCCTGGCCCTGGTCGCCGAAGGGCTAACCAACGCCCAGGTCGCCCAACGCCTGCACGTCAGCGCCAACACCGTTAAATTCCACCTCAAAAACATTTACGAACAGCTCAACGTCACCAATCGCACTGAGGCCAGTCGTTGGTTTTTGGAGAATCGGGATTAACTTGACTTACCCGACAAAGTAAATACACTATAATTATGAAATCTTTGCGCTTCAGTTGGGACCCTAAAAAAGCAAAGGCGAACGTGCATAAACATGGCGTCTCATTTGAAGAAGCAAAAACTATCTTTTACGATGATAACGCCGTCGAGTTTTACGATGATGAGCATTCTGATTGGGAAGATCGCTTCCTGTTACTCGGCGTGAGTTCAAGGCTTCGTTTACTTTTGGTTTGTCACGGTTATCGCGAAAGTGATGCAATTATTCGTATCATTTCAGCCAGAAAAGCAACCAAAAGTGAAGCGAGTCATTACAAACGGTGATGAAATGAAAGATGAATACGATCTCTCTAAAATGAAATCAAGACCCAACCCTTATGCCAAACGCCTCAAGAAGCAAGTAACGCTGCGCATGAGCGAAGATGTGATTGAATATTTCAAAACGATGGCTGAGGAAACGGGCATCCCCTACCAAAGTTTAATAAATTTCTACCTCTCAGATTGTGTAACTTCAAAACGAAAGCTGCAAATGACGTGGGTATCGCCGACGTAGACGGCTATTTTTCATCGCCGCATCAGTTTCACGATCGGCCGTTACCCTCTCCTACCCAATCGGGTAGGAAACCCCACCCATCCTGACAGCCAACAAACTCCCCATTCCCATATTCTGCTCCCGCCTCCTCTCCGCTACACTATTTGTGAAATTGGTCACAAATTAAGCAAAGAGAGGAAAAATGGGAACACAGCCCGACCGAAATATCGCATTGGAATTAGTGAGAGCCACCGAAGCCGCGGCTCTGGCCGCCGCCCGCTGGGTCGGACGCGGTGAAAAAGAAGCCGGCGACCAGGCCGCGGTAGACGCCTTCCGCCTTATGCTCAACGCCGTAGACATGGACGGCATCGTCGTCATCGGCGAAGGCGAGAAAGACGACGCCCCCATGCTGTTCAACGGCGAGAAAGTGGGCAACGGCAGCGGCCCCGCCCTGGATGTGGCCGTAGACCCCGTCGAAGGCACCACCCTTTTAGCCAAAGGTATTGACAATTCCATCGCCATCGTCGGGCTGGCCCCGCGCGGCACGATGTGGGACCCCGGCCCCGCCTTCTACATGAACAAAATCGTCGTCGGCCCCGAAGCGGCCGGCAAGGTTGACCTGGACGCTCCCGTTGCCGACAACCTCCAGGCCATCGCCCAGGCCAAAGGCATAGACATCAGCGCAGTGACCGTCGTCGTTCTGGAACGGCCGCGTAACGCCCAACTCATCGCCGACATCCGCGCCGCCGGCGCCCGCACCAGCCTCATCACCAACGGCGACGTCGC
>JANTGY010000460.1 GCA_024762695.1 Anaerolineae bacterium | reverse complement strand
CTTTTTGGCGGCCCGGCCGTGGGGTTGGCAATTCAGTATTGGGGCTGGCAGGCGCCTTTTATTTGGCTGGCGGTTTTAGGACTCGTCGCTTTTGTCGCCTTGCGGCGTATGCTGCCAACGGCCGTTAGTTCCATCAAACAAGCCTCAAATTTACGCGAAACATGGCGCGTTGTGCGCCGCCATCCAGTTATTTGGGCGGCCGTCGTGTATACAACGCTGGCTATGGCCGCCAATGAGAACCTCTTCATCGTTTATGGCGATTGGATGGAGGTTAGTTTTGGTTTGGTCTTGTCCAGCTTGGGGTTGGCATCAGGCGTCATTGGCGGGGCCGAAATGATGGGTGAGGCGTTTGTGGGCTGGGCGGTGGATCGGTTTGGCAAACGGCCGATCATCATCGCTGGCGGCATGTTGAGCGCGGCTTTGTTCGCCGCCATCCCGTTCACGGGCGTCACGTTGACCAGCGCCCTCGTCACCTTGTTCATCCTCTTTTTTACGTATGAGATCACCGTCGTCGGCAGCGTTTCTTTGCTAACAGAGGTTGTCCCCAACGCGCGCAGCGTGGTAATGACGATGAATGTGGCCGCTTTTTCGTTAGGGCGTACTATGGGGGCGCTCCTGGGGCCTTTTGTGGCCGCACGCGCCGGGTTTGTGGGCAATGGGCTAACGTCAGCAGGGTTAATGGCGGGAGCGATATTGGTTTTGGCGTTGTGGGTGAAGGAAAACAGCAACGGCGATAGAGGGAAAACGGAATACGGTAATTCGTAATCCGCGCCTCGTCAATGGATGGAATAGGGACGACGGACAACGGCCGTTACATCATATCATCCCCGCCCGCGCCCAAGTCCGGCATGGATGATTCAATGGATTCAGGCGATTCGCCGCTTTCCAGGCGGCCCACGACTTCGTTGAACTCGTCGCCCAGGTCTTCGCCCATCTCGGAACTCATCTGGCGCATATAACGGCCGATTGAACGGGGATCGTCCTCATCTATTCCGGCTAAAGCGCTGTCATCCATCATCGCATCCATCCGGGCCTCTTCGGACTTGCCCAGGGCGACGCGGCCAATGCGCCGCTTGAGATTTTGGCTTTGGCAGTGGGGACAGGAGGGAACGGCCGTGTCATATTCCGCAAACGACAAAAATAACCGGGCCAAACGGCCGCAATCTTCACAGCGAAACTCATAAAATGGCATAATTTAGCTAGAGCGAGAGGATAGAGCTAGAATCGGTTTCTTCCTCTCGCTCGCGCTCTATCCTCCATCCTTTTTTCTGATAGAATCATTTCATTATACTTTTTGCAAAAACAGGTGCAACTATGACAACCGATGAATTATACAAACGAGACATCCATCCTTTGCTGATCGTCATTTCCGGCCCCTCGGCGGTGGGCAAAGACACAATTGCCCGCGCGGTGATTGACGAACGTCCCGATGATTTCTATTTTGTGGTAACGGCTACAACACGGCCAGCCCGCGCTGGCGAAACGCATGGCTATGATTACTACTTCGTCAGCAACGACGAATTTGCCCGGATGATTGAAGAGAACGAACTGTTGGAATACGCCGTCGTTTATAACGATTACAAAGGCATCCCCAAAAAACATATCCGCGACGCGCTGGCCAGCGGCAAAGATGTGATTATGCGCGTGGACGTGCAAGGCGCAGCCACCATCCGTAAACTCATTCCCAACGCCATTCACATCTTTCTGACAACGGAATCAGAGGATGAGTTGGTTAAGCGTCTGACTGAGCGCAAATCAGAAACGGCCGAAGGGTTGGCCTTACGCATCGCCACCGCCCGCCAGGAAATGAAAAAGGCGGAGGATTTTGATTATTGGGTGATCAATCGGGAAGGTCAACAAGCCGAGGCTGTCCATCATATTTTGAGCATCATTGACGCCGCCCACTGTCGGGTGCGCCAGGAACCGATTATTTTATGAGGCCAATCAGCCGGTCAGCATTGCAGCGTCTCAGCTTTTTTACTGACTGGCTGACTGGCTGAAACGCTATTTCTTATGACTATTACAACTATTCTATTCGATGTAGGCGGCGTGTTGATCAGGCCGTTAAATCAAGCGGCGGCCGACCGTCGCCATGACAAATTTGCCGCGTTACTGGGTTATGAAGATCGCGGGGCGATGTTTTATCGCTTCTTCGGCGGGCCGGAATGGATGGCCGCCCGAATCGGCGAGATGACCTGGGACGCGATGTGGCAGCAGATTTTGATTGAACATGGCCTGGCCGAACGGGAGGCGCGCGACCAATTTATGGCGGAGATTTTTGCCGGTGAAGGGGTTGCGGATGAGATGAGAGCAGTTGTGGAAAGGCTACACGGCCGTTACCAACTAGCCATCCTCAGCAACGCCGCAGATACGCTGGAAAACACACTGCAAAGGCTGGACATCGACCGCTACTTCGACCCCATCATCAACTCGCACCGCATTGGCGCCGCCAAACCAGACGAGGAAGCGTTCGCCATCACGCTGGAACAGCTCGGCGTTCAGCCAAACGAAGTGTATTTCATAGACGATCGAGAAGTTAACACAACGACCGCCGAAGCGATGGGCATCAACTGCCATATTTTTACCGATGTGCCCACATTGGCAGCCGATCTGACCAGATTAGAGATTCTATAGGGAGACCTCACGGGCATTTACCCATTGCCATGAATCAAAAACGGGGATTAGGGGATTTGGGTTAGTGTCTTTAGTTTTTCGCCACCTCCTTGTAGATGATGTATCGGGAATTGGAATTCCCGATACCTACTCGAGAGGAAGTTGCGGGAATTCCAA
>JANTGY010000459.1 GCA_024762695.1 Anaerolineae bacterium | reverse complement strand
ACTGTGTTTGATAAGTTTGATTCGTTTTATCCGAGAATATAACAGTATAGGTGTGATTGCTTCGATCGCCATCCATTAATACTTCAGTGATTTGGACATTTTTACCGCCTATTTGCTGAATGTGTCTGCGAATAGCATTCTTATCATCGATTGAACGAGCAAAGTGAATGCCAATTACCAGAGTAATCACAAAACCGAAAACTAAAACCGAAAGAATCGTGTCGTCCATTTGTTTTATCACCTAATTCAATTACACATTTCCAATGAAATCATCCAGAATTAGCGGCTTAATCATCGAAAAGAGCCGAGTTAGCTGTTTGTCATTGCCAACAAAAGCAGTTGCGCCATTTACAAGAGCGGTGGCGACATGTAGTGCATCCGGCTGCGGAGTTCCTTCACCGTAATCGGATTTTGCAGCAGCGCCCGCAAGCGGCGGAAGCGTGGTTTGGGTTGAGGGTGGGTTAGTTCAGTCATGGTTTTTGGGAGACTGGAGATTGGAGACTAGAGACTGGTTTATGTTCGGTAGTGTCCAGTCTTCAATCTCTAATCTCCAGTCTCTATCTTCCTTCGTCCTATCACAATGTCATAATTTGGCCTGAATTCTACCAGTTGTAGATTAAGACCATATGATTGTAGCTGTTTTTGGTACCACCCTAAACTTAAGGCGGCGGTGAGGGTCAGAATGCCTTTGTATAAGCTGAAAACGAGGATGCCATCCGGCCGCAGGATGCGAATGATTTCGCGCAGGATTTGGTCGGGGTGGGGCAGGGTTTCCAGCGTTTCCAGGCAGGTGATGATGTTGAATGTATTGTTGGCGAAGGGCAACGGCCGTCTCGCATCGCCAACAGCCAACGACACCTGATGACTCAGGCCGAGCCGCCGGGCTTCTTTCCGAGCAACGGCCGTCATCTTGGGCGACCAATCCAGCCCGATGATGCGGCCCTGGAAGTTGGGTTGGGCGGCGAGGGTAAGAGGGAGATTGGCAACGGCCGTTCCCACATCCAGAATGCGCTCATCACCCTGCAAATCTAGCAGCCCGGCCAACTGTTGCCACCGTGTCGCTTCACTGCGCCCGCTGTACATGGCCGCGCCGAACCGGTCGTAAATCCAGAACATCAACCGCTTGCCAAAGTAACGGCCGTCGGTGATGATGACAAATCCTATTGCTAAAATGGCAACTGCCAAAAGGCCAATAATTAGCCAATTTATCGTTGTCATATCAAACATGGCAATACTTACGCATAGCTTAATCTATCCGCCTGCCGCGTGAGGCTGAACCACAAGCCGCCAATCGCTGACAGGTAAACGGCCGTTTACCTTCGCTGTTTCTGGTTTAGTTGTCATCGAACTTATCGAGTCTAGCAAAGATGAAGCTTTTAATTTCACTGGCTATGGCAAAAGCATCTTTGGCTTCCTTTTGGGAAGGCATATAAAAGTCGTCAGGATAGCGAATTTCCACCGCGAAAGGCGTTAAAGTTTCCGCTTGTCTTTGGATAGAAGCAAAACTTTCATCTACTTCCATACACACAGCGACAAGGTCGGCCAGATTGTGGGAAAAGGGGAAACTTTTTCCGTGATAAATCAGAAAGGCTTTGAGGTATTTTTCAACTGCTTGTTGGCAATGAAAACAAACCGTGTCCAGCGGCGGCGACTCGGTTTTGGCGGCCAGGATTATCTGTGCATTTTTTAGATCGCTGTTGGCTTTGCTGAGCCAGGCCCGAACATACTGTCTAGTTTGTTCGTTCATAAAGGACTTTTCCCTCGTTCAAAACCGTGTTGATGAAAGTCTGCGGAACGCCTCGCCAGCGATTGACGTCGTCGTGCGTATAAAAGAGGATGTCTTTGGGCGTTTTGAAGGCGCTTAACTGCAATCGGACGTCTAGCCCTCGTTGATAACGCGGCAAATGCTTCTCCCGGTCGGAAATGACCAATAAATCAATGTCGCTTTGCTTATCGGCATCTTCCCGTGCCCATGAACCGAACAAAATGATCTTGTCTGGCTGATACAACTGAACAATGCGTTTAGTGATTAAGTTGATTTCTTCCTGAACAGTCATGTATTCACCGCCTGGTAACTGATATGGTTCCCTCGCATTTTAACATAAAATTAGTTGGCAAGCGGAAGTCAACCAATCTCCCCAGCAATTCCAATTCTAACGTAGGGGCGGGATGGCGCGGGGTTAATGTGGCTAAACAAATGGTTATTTGCCCGCGCCAACTCGCCCAAAACCAAGATTATGGCACGACAGGGCGAGTTGACCGGGACGGATCGCCGCTTGTTTAGCCAAGAGCATGGCCCGGTCGTCCCGCCCCTACCAGTTTATACCCCCAGAATTGGAATTGCTGCAATCTCCCAATCTCCAACCTCTAATCTCCCAACCCCATCCTATCCGCCTGCCGCATGAGACCGAACCACAAGCCGCCAATCGCTAACAGGTAAACGGCCGTCGGCCCCACGCCGCTTATCGCATAACCAACTTCATCCAGTTCAAACAGGCTGGAAACGCCCAGCCAGAGCAAACTGCTGTTAAACACGCGCATGAGGACAACGGCCGTATAACTGCCCGCCAGCGCCGTTGTCGAAGAATGGAGCCGGGTAGAGATGTACATCCCCATAAACCCGGCAAACAACACCTCCAGCCAGGGGCGGATGGTAGAAGCCGCCCCCAAAACCGCGCCCCAAATCGCCAAATCGCTGTCAGAGAAAGCCATGCTGCATACAATAATCAACCCTTGCAGCAAACTCAGCGCAAACAAAATCGGCCAGATTCGCAGCCGCCCCAATGCGCCAAACAGCTTCGCCAGCACAA
>JANTGY010000458.1 GCA_024762695.1 Anaerolineae bacterium | reverse complement strand
TGAAGATGTTTACGCCGCATGGTCATGCGCTGCGCGGGTTTTACGGCTTGCTGAATAATGGGTTTGGTGTGGTGGATATTTTGCCGCAGGTGGGGATATTGGGGGTGTTTACGGCCGTTTTCTTCACAGCCGCCATGTTACGGTTCAAGTTTGAGTAAAAAGAATGGGCCAATCTCCCAGATTAGCCCATTCTGGTGAAACTAATGATCTGGCGTGTTGGAGTTAAAGCAGTCGCGGTGAATTTTCCAGGTTCCATCGGGCTGTTTTTGGTAAATAGTTAGCGCCTTGCCCTGGTAGACATACGGCGGACGGCCGTCTTTGGGCGTTAATCTGTACGAATAGTTGACACGAGAATAAGCCCAATCTCCCAAATCCTGAATTTCCGGCTCGCCAATTGGCTGAAGGTCTGTGACCGTGTACTCGTCCAGCCAGGCGCTGATGCTTTCATACAACATGGGCTTACCGATATTCATCGGCCCGCCTGGTGGTAACTGGACGCAATCTTCGGTCCAATTGGCAATCCACCGGTCGGGATCGCCGGCCATCAAACTATCGCCATAACTGTTCAGAATTTCCATGACGGCAACGGCCGTTGTCTTCTTCTCACCCATCATATGCCTCCATTTTGTTAGAGGATGCATTTCATTTCAGTTGAAGTGACTGTTACGGGGCGCATAATCTTAAGTTGCCCAAGGCCGTTTGCCCCGTGACAGTCACTTTGGCTCAACTCATTTGAAACACACCTTTTGCTAAAACACACGCCAAGATTGGTTCAATCTGTGAGACCTGCCTTGAGCGCAGCCGAAGGATTGAACCAATCTATACCCCAATCTGAATTTAGCGCAACTTAACCCGGTTGCCTAATTGTCGTCACGAACGAAATAAACAACGCCTTCGTAGGTTACGCACCCCGGTTCATCCGGCGGATCGCCAGTGTAACCGACGCCAAACGCACGCCCGCTTCCGCGCAGATTCTCCAATTCACCCGTGCCGCCAGTGATAATCCAGGGGCCGTCCCATGCAGATGTTGCATCTGGCCTCCATCCTGTCACTTCCATGAACAGTTCGCCAGATTTCCCACCTACAGTGACATTCGTGAAGTGAGCGTCCCCTCTAAACTGCCAATATCCATGCACCCCGTTCATGAAAAGGTAGCCATCTTCATCAGACGTCCCTTCAAGCGTACCCGTCCATGTGCTATCTTCTTCAATAGTCAACATAGAAAAACCGCCATCAGGATATTCCGTAAATTCAATCGTCTGGGGAAGGTAGCACCATTCTCCTTCCGCGATTAGATGTTTTCTTAACTTTTTTGGGCCAGCGGCAAAAGCATAAGTTACTACAATTACCAACGCCAATACAACAACTACCAAGCTAATAATTTTTTTCATTTTACTCTCCTTTTGTTGCTTCAGAACGCAATCACATTTTTGATGGGTTTAAGGTTGGTTTAATGCTTTTCTGCGAGGTGTGCATTGTAGATGAGATAACCGATTGTTATTTTCATGATAAAAAGCAAGCGAGGGCATGTCACCCCTAAAAATAGGGGTTTTTCGTGTACAATGGGGTAGACGTGTTGGAACAGCCTCATTCAGGGGAAGCGTATGAGCGACCATTCAGATTATTACACAGTTTCGTTGACTGAACGCGAGATAGAGGTGTTGACGCTGATTGAGGCGGGGCATTCCAACAATGTGATTGCCCAGGAGCTTGTCCTCAGCTACCACACTGTCACCTGGCATGTTAAACAAATTTTTAGCAAACTCAGCGTTAACCGGCGCACGCAGGCGGTGGCTGTTGCCCATGCTTTGGGGCTGCTGGGGGAGGGCGCTTCGACTGGCTCAGCGCTCGCCGTTCCCCGCCACAATCTCCCCATCCAATCAACCTCGTTCGTTGGTCGAGAAGAAGAAACTGCCCAAATCGCTGCCCTGCTGAATGACGCCAACTGCCGCCTGGTAACGCTGGTCGGGCCGGGTGGTATCGGCAAAACGCGCCTGGCGCTGGAAGTCGTTGCCCAAAAACGTCATGAATACGCAGATGGTGCATTGTTTGTCGCGCTGCAGCCTCTTACGTCCCCTGAAAAAATCATCCCCACCATTGCCAAAACCCTCGGCAGCGAACAACAACTGGATAGACAAAACCCCCGCCGCTCGTTATTCAACTTTTTCCGTGAAAAATCAGTCCTGCTGCTGATGGATAACTTTGAGCATGTGATTGAGGGCGGGCAAATTGTATCTGATCTATTGGCCGTCGCGCCCAGCATCAAAATTGTTGTCACTTCGCGGGAATCGCTCAATCTGCGCGAGGAATATCTTTTCAATGTGGATGGATTGCCTTTTCCGGCTGATGAGCAGATCCCGAACGGCTCTTTCCAGGCTGTTGACCTGTTTGATCAACGGGCGCGGCAGGTTTGTCCCGACTTTTCGCTGGAAAATGCGTGGCCGGACGTGGCGGAAATTTGCCGGTTGGTGGTGGGTATGCCGCTGGCGATTGAGTTGGCGGCTTCCTGGTTGAAGGTGTTGTCCTGCAAAGAGATTGCGGCCGAAATTCAACAAGGGTTGGATCGGCTGGCGACGACGATGCGGAACGTGCCGGAACGTCACCGGAGCATGTGGGCGACTTTTAATGCTTCCTGGAACGCTTTGAATGAGGAGGAGAGGGCTGTATTCAGACAACTCTCCGTTTTTCGCGGCGGCTGCACGCGAGAGGCGGCGCGGCAGGTGACCGGAGCCAACCGCTGGCTACTGCAATCGCTGGCGGATAAATCGTATATTCGCCGGGATGTGGCGATGGGGCGGTTTGATATTCATGAATTACTGCGGCAATATGGGGAATATCATCTTGAGAAAG
>JANTGY010000457.1 GCA_024762695.1 Anaerolineae bacterium | reverse complement strand
TAACCATATCTGTCATTCCTGCGAAGGCAGGAATCCACTCCTCTAAAAGCATGGATTCCCGCCTTCGCGGGAATGACAAGCTAAGTGTATTCGGTTCATTTGGTACACTAATTGGCGAAGAGCCAAAAAAGAGCTTATCGCAGATGTTCCGTTGAAGGAAGAGAAAAAGAACAAGCGGTCGTATAGGCGGATGAGTGGAAAAAGGCGCCAGTCGTGCATCATCCAAGAAAATGTTAAAATTGTGTATCCATGTAACAAATTGCCCATTCATCCGTCTAAAAATAACGAGACCAATCTATGCTTGACGAACGCCAATTACTTATCGCTTTGCGTAAACGCGATCCTGACGCGTTTACACAGCTATTTGACAGCTATTCAGACAAAATCTATCGCCTGGCCCTTGGATTACTAGGCAATGAAACGGAAGCGGAAGGGGTTGTACAAGACGCCTTCATCCGTTTGCTGGAACGATTAGACCAATTTGAAGGGCGGTCCAAATTAGCCACCTGGCTGTATCGCGTAGCTTATAATTTGTGCATGGATCGTCTGCGGCAACGCCGCCCCACATTGGCTTTGGCCGATGAAGCGGATGAGGATGAAACGCTGCCCACGCCGGTTGTTTTTTACGACTGGCGGAACGCGCCAGAAAGATGGATGGATGCTGACGAATTGACGAAAGAAATGGATCGGGCTATAGCAAGTTTGCCGGCCAAATTAAAAGCGGTCTTCATTCTCCGAGAAATTGAAGGGGTTTCGACGCAAGAAACAGCCCAGATATTAGCTATTTCGGTAAGCGCGGCAAAGGTGCGCCTGCATCGCGCGCGTTTGACGCTGCGCGAGCGGCTGGCCGCCTATGTTATAGAATGCGTATAGGTTTAGTTATGAAATGTGAAGAATTGCTGCAATATCTATCGGATTACATTGACCGCGAATTGGACGAGGAGTTAACGGCCGTCGCTCAAGATCATCTGGCAACCTGCCACAACTGCCGCGTGATGTTGGACACAACCCAGCAAACTATTTTCTTGTTCCGCGAACAGGGAAAACGCACGATACCGGCCCAGCGACGACAACATTTATTCAACCAGTTACAAACAGCATTTTTGGAAAAAGACACTGGTTAGCGCCAATCATGTAACCTTTGCCAATACACGCCGTCTAAACAGTAAATCAACCGGCCGAGCGCAGGAAACGAGATGGATTCAACTAAAACAAAAGCGTTAAAAATAGCAATGGTGTGTATATTGTGCATTGGCATCTTTTCTGGCCTGGCCTGGCTGATCAATTTATTTATTTCTTGAGAAAACGGAGGCTGTTATGTCATTTAAGAAAAATATGGGAAAAACTGATCGAACTGTCCGCATTGTGTTGGCTGTCATTCTGGCGGTGTTGGCGATATTTATGCTCACCGGGATTCTGCAAATTCTTGCCGGCTTGTTTGCTGTCGTATTCGCGGTCACATCGACGGTTTCTTTCTGTCCGCTTTATCTGCCGTTCAACCTGTCCACATTGAAAAAGTAAACGGCCGTTCCCACCCTTAATTTGTTTTTAGCAGCAGGCTGGACTATGATCCGGCCTGTTGTTTTGTTAAATTTAGCTTGGAGTAAATTTATATGAAAAAGTATTTATTATTCGCTGTTTTGTTTGTACTGGTATTAAGCGCTTGCGGCAGCACGGCCGTTGCTGATCCGCCAGCCGATTTAGCCGCAGGCCCGCTGGAGCTTGGGCCATCAGTGGATGTAGCCACCGTCAACGCCATCAAAGATCGTGATGACGTTTTGCTCATTGACGTGCGCGAACAATGGGAATACGACGAGAAGCACATACCCAACATCACCCTCATTCCCCTGGGCGATATTCCCGCCCGCATGAGCGAACTGCCCGCCGACAAGGAAATTATCATCACCTGCCGCAGCGGTAATCGTAGTGGGCAAGCCACAGAATTCCTGCGTCAGCAAGGTTTCGAGAACGTCCATAACATGGAAGGTGGCATCGTCGCCTGGGAAGCGGCGGGGAATCCAGTAGACTAATTTAAACAGTGGAGCGGCAGAAAAACACACAATTTCTCTGTCGCTCCGCCGCCCCATCCTATGACAATCCGTCCGCACTTAGACCATTTCGTCCGCCAACTGCAAGCAGAGTCATTCTTCCAGAAGTTGGATTTGCCGACTCTGGAAAAACTGGCGCATGGCGCGGTTTGGCGAGAGTATGCGGCGGGGGAAACTATTTTTTGGGAAGGGGAAATCTCGCCAGGCCTGTATTATCTTCATTCTGGATGGATCAAGGCGGTCAAAAGTTCGCCTGGGGGACGAGAACAGGCCCTTCTTTTTATAGAAGCAGGCCACATTTTCAATGAAGTGGGCGCATTTTCTAATCAACCTAATCCGGCAACGGCCGTTGCCCTGGAAGCGGCCAGCGTCTGGCTGTTACGGCGGCAAGCGCTCATGCGTCTACTACGCGAACGGCCCGACTTTGCCCAACACGTCATCGGAAACATGGCCGGCCGCGTCCTCCATTTAGCCGCCCTCGTGGCCGATTTATCTTTGCGCCCGGTGATCGGCCGCCTCGCCCGCTTGCTATTAGACGGCGCAACCGACGACATCCTTCATCGCCCCCGTTGGTTCACCCAGACTGAACTTGCCGCTCGCTTGGGAACCGTTCCCGACGTCATCCAGCGCGCCCTGCGCTCGTTAGAAAGCGACGGCCTCATCAAAGTTCAAAAACAATCCATCCATATTCAGGATCGCCACGCGCTATCCCAAATCGCCGCCTAAACCCCACACACACGGTTTTTCAGCAGTCCCATTTTGCCGTCATTCCCGCGCAGGCGGGAATCCATCTTCTCCTGTAACAAAATATGGATGCCTGCCTTCGCAGGCAT
>JANTGY010000456.1 GCA_024762695.1 Anaerolineae bacterium | reverse complement strand
TTGGCATGAACCCAGAAGCCAATTGGACAGCGGATGTGGTTGCATTGCGCCGCCTGTTGGCGCCAGCCCTGGGGCCAGAAAACAGGCTGAAAAATGGAAACTCAGCAGAGGTCGAAAAAGGGATTGTCTTGTATCAGGCAGATTTTTTGCAAGGTTTTACTCTGCGCGACAGCGCCGGTTTTAATGAATGGGCGTTTGTTCAGGCGGAGACTTTGCGGCGCGATTTGGCAACGGCTTTGAAACGATTGACCGCGCATTATCAAGCAGAACAACAGTGGGAAACGGCCGTTACCTACGCCCATCGCTGGCTCAATTTAGACCCTTTGCACGAACTCGCCCATTGCCAACTGATGCAACTGTACGCGGAACTGAAAGAGTGGACGGCCGTTCACAACCAGTATCAAGCGTTAACCGACCTGTTAAAAAAAGAGCTGGATGTATCGCCGCAGCCAGAAACGGCCGCCCTCTACCAACAATTGTGCCAAATACGCGAAACGGCCGTTGCTTCCCCATCGCTCATCAACCTTTCCCCGAGCCAGCGTAGTCGCCGCGTGCTCATGGAAAAAATACGCCGTTTTTGGGTAGATGGTTTGCTCGCTCCCCTGCGCGATGGGAAAATCTTTATCGACCTCAAACTACAGTTCGTCAACGAAGCGATAGCGCATCCGTGGGGGGATGTGTTGGACGGGCAGCAAAATCCCGATGCGGCCAACATCTACCACGCCTTCCGCAACGCCGACCGCGCCTTACTCATTTTGGGCGCGCCCGGCGCAGGTAAAACCATCAGTCTTGTCAAATTAGCCAATTATCTGTTAGCGATGGCTGAAGACGATGAAAATCAGCCCGTTCCTGTCATCCTTAATTTAAGCGGCTGGGCAGAAAAACGATTCGGCATTGGCGATTGGAGTGTGGAAGAGATGGTTGCCAAATACCAAATTCCACGCCGTATGGGGAGCCGATGGCTGGCGAATGATCGCCTATTGTTTTTGCTAGATGGCCTCGATGAAGTGCCCACCGATTCCCGCGCCGACTGCATCGCGGCCATTAACGCTTACCGCCAAGAGCATGGTTTGGCCGATCTGGTTGTTTGCTGTCGGCAAGAGGCATATGAAACAGCTTGCTCTGAACTTGCCGAAGAAGCCGTCCACCAAAATGACGCGCGTTTGCAATTAAACGGGGCGGTGTTGATACGGCCGTTAACCACTGCCCAAATTCGCCAACACGTACCGGCATCCCTTGCTCAAGCCATCTTCAACGATGAGGCAATGCTCGAAATCGCCCAATCCCCTCTCAATTTAAACATGCTGCAAACCGTTTTCCACGATGGCGCAGGTACGACATCCTTCAGCCATCACAACCTGTTTAACCAATACGTGCGACGCATGTTCCAACGGCAAGCGGAAAAGGAAAATGGCGCATATGATCGTCGAGAAGTCACTGCCCATTTAAGTTGGTTAGCACAGCAGATGCAGAGGCACAATCAATCTATCTTTTTAATTGAACAGTTACAACCAAGCTGGTTGGTAAACGGCCAGTTCCAATTGCTCTATCTCTTTCTTACCCGCTCCTTCATGGCTGGCTTTCTCGGCGCGCCCATTATGTGGAGCTTCATCCAACTCATCGGTATCAATCCGCCGTTTATTGAAGTCCGTTTTTTAACGTGGTTGGCGGGTGTTTTTGGCGTAACGGTCGTTCCCGGGAACAGTTTATTCGCCCTCATCCTCCTCAATCTAGTCCTCGGTTGCCTCATGGCGGTTTTAGACAGCCTCTTTTTCAACTGGCGCAGGCGGCGCGGCGATGTCGCCAAAATAGACCGATGGCTGGGCGGCCTGCATCTGCTCGTCGTTGGCGGGATGACCGGGGCATTCACGACAATCCTCATCGCCCAAACCGATGCCTGGGCTATCGCGCTTTTCTTGGGCGGCATGGAGATGCTGGGGGCTGCGTTGGCGCTGGGTTATGTTACCTATGGACAAAGTTTCCGCACCGAGGTGCGCGTGCGTGGCGCATTGTGCTGGTCGTGGCGCAACGCGGGGATAGGGGTCGGAATTGGCGCATTATTATCTCTGCTCTGGTCCGGCGTGATATGGTTAAATGATCCAACGGCCGTTGCCTGGCAGCTCAATTTGCTAAACAATAGCCTCATGCTCTTTTTGTTGGGTGGAGTCAGTGGCAAGCGACCTGAACCACAAAACCGACCGAATGAGGGCATCCGCATTGCCGCGAAAAATGGGGCGTTGGCGTTTGTTTTTGTGGCCGTGCCGATTGGTGTGTTATCGGCTGTCACCATCAACATCCCTTCTGGACTTTATACCGGCCTCATGGTTGGTCTCACAGCGGGAACAGCCCACGGCTTTAACGATGTCGTTAAGCATTTCACCCTTCGCCTCTTATTGTGGAGCAATCAAGACATCCCCCTCAAGTTAATCCCTTTACTTGATTGTGCGACCAACTGCATACTATTACAAAAAGTCGGCGGCGGTTACACCTTCCGCCACCGTCTGCTACTGGATTACTTCGCGCGTTCCCCCTCTGACTGAGCCTGGATTCAACAATTGCTCAAACCCCAAAACCACCTCCCCCCTATCGAATACTGCGATTCAATATCGCTTCTGTGCGACCAAGAACATCCAAGCCTTGTTGTTTTAACCAGTAAGGCAAGTCAATCAATACCCAATTCTCAGCCAGCTTATCCCCTTCGCGGCGATAAATGTCCACGACTTGCATTGACGCGTTCACATCGCTGCCCGGTAAGCCTAAAAAGCCGCCAATCGGGCGATTGGACAAATTCGGCCAGCCAAAGAAACAGGCAAAATTCCCTTCGGCAAAGCGGCAAACGTGACCGTGAAACACTTTGTCATCTAAGTTGTTACGGAAGGGTAACT
>JANTGY010000455.1 GCA_024762695.1 Anaerolineae bacterium | reverse complement strand
AAACGGCCGTCGCCAAATTGGTTTGCCAGCAGCAGCAGCCGCGTCAGCGTATGCTCAGCGATGGCGACCGCGCTGTTGTCCGGCGCGTTGCGGACTTCGATGCCCACATCCCGCGCCGTGCTCACATCAATGTTGTCCAGATGCGACGACAGGTTGCCGATGGCCCGCAAGTTGAAGCCGTACTCAATCATCTGGTCGGTGATTTGTCGCTGCGGGCCGACAATGATTGCCTCGTATTCGCCAATTTCCTGTAAAAATGTTTCCTGGTTAAGCTGCGGCGCAATGGTCAAATCGGCCGTTTGGCGCAGGATGTCGAGCGCTGCTTCGTCAATATCTTCGCAAACCAGGATTTGCGGCCGTTTGGCCGGTTCTGGCGGCGCAGCGGCCTCTGGCGGTGTGGTGGCAGCCGTTGGCGGGCTGACAGCGGCGTTAGCCGCGCGGAATTTGGCGCCAATCGCTTCAACGTCCACATTGCCGCCGCTGAGGATGACGCCGACGCGCTTGCCGGCAGCCTGATATTGGCCGGTAAACAGCGGCGCCAGGGCGACGGCCGAGCTGGGTTCGACGATGATTTTGAGCCGTGTCCACAAGAAATGCAGGGTTTCCAGGATGGCTTTTTCGCTGACGGCCGTCATATCGGCCACATATTCGCGCATCACTGCCAGATTGCGCTGACCGATGAAGCGGGTCCGCAGTCCGTCGGCCATGGTGTCGGGCACATGATCCAGCGTGTAAATTGTATTGGCGCGCCAGGAACGATTGGCGTCGTCGCCCAATTCTGGTTCGACGCCGATGACGCGGCAGCCTGGGGATTGAACGGCCGTCGCCAGCGCGCTGCCGCTAATCAGCCCGCCGCCGCCAACCGGCGTAAAAAGTAAGTCGAGCGGACCGATCTCGTCAAATAATTCCCAGGCGGCCGTGCCCTGGCCGGCAATCACATGGTCGTTATCGTAAGGATGGATGAGCGTGTAGCCATGCTGGGCGATGAGTTCGGCGGTGACTTTCTCTCGTTCTATCGCGGCGCAGGGGACAATTTTGGCGCCGTAACCGGCGGTAGCGGCGCGTTTGATAGCCGGGGCGTCTTCGGGCATCACAATCGTCGCCTTCACGCCCAGCAGTTGGGCGGCTAACGCCACGCCCTGCGCATGGTTGCCGCTGGAATGGGTGATGACGCCGGCTGCCTTTTGCGCGTCGCTTAGCTGGCTGATAGCGTTGTAGGCGCCGCGAAACTTAAACGCGCCTACACGCTGAAAATTCTCGCATTTGAGGAAAATCTGGCAGCCTGTTCGCTTGTTTAAGGTGCGGGATGTCAGAACCGGGGTTTTGTTGGCGATGCCGTTTAGCCGTTGGGCGGCGGCGGCCACGTGGGAGGGGGAGAGATGAGTCATAAGAAAGTGGCAAGGACTGAGGTATCAGATTTAGGGCTAAGTTCACTCTAATATCCTCATACCTCAGTCCTCGCTCCTCATTACTTGAGTTTCTTTACCATTTCAATACGACGGAAGGATTCGAGGTAGCCGGCGCGTTGGTAGCCGGGCCATTGGGCGTCATCAAAAATATTTTCGGTTTTGGCGTCTTGCCGCTTGTGGCGCTGGTGCAGGACGTTGAGGCAGGCGGTGGTGACATCTGCCGGATCGCCAGCGATGACTTCGACGAGGATGCGGGTTAGCTGCAAGAGGCCGCCATGATAGGCCGTCCAGCCGCGGGAGCCATCGTTTAATTCAACCAATAAGGCGGAAAGGTTACGTGTATTTTGCAGGCTTTCGGTTTCATTTAACCAGTTAGGTCGCGTTTTGCGATGGGAGAGCAGAATAATGGCTTCTTCGTGATCGAGGGCTGTGATGCGTTTGACGGTGGGGGGAAGGATGGCCGTGTTTAGGTTAGGCGGGCGGCGGGCGACGATGAGTTCGCGCGTTTCTTGGAAGCCAAATTTTTTGAACATGTTGTGTGCAGGATCGTTGCCGTAAATCACTTCCAGCCAAATCTCATCCATGTTCCTTTCTTCGGCCTGGGAAATTAAAGCGGTCATGATGGCGTTGCCTACGCCTTTACGCCGGCCCGAAGGCAAAACGCCCAGGCGGGTGATCCAGGCGCGTTGATCGCGCACGCCCAACATGCCTAAGCCTAATGTCGTGTTGTCTTCAACGGCGACGCAAGAGGCAGTGAGATCGACATCGTAAACGTGCGCATATTCGCGCAGCCGGGCTACATTCATGGGCATGGGCACCAGATAATCCACGCGAGTTTGATTGTAGGCTTCGGTTAGCTGTTCGAAGGAGTAGCGGTTGGCGGGGACTGTTTTCATAGTTACCGGCGTTAGGATGTTTATTCAGCCTGTTCAAAAAATTGGGCGATTTGCGCTGGAAAACTTTTGACATCGATGGGTTTGGTAATACAGCCATCGCAGCCGTAACTTTGGGCCATTTGCAGGGCGGTGGCCGCCGGCCAGGCGGTGATGGCGACGATGGGCGTATTTTGTAGTTCGGGAATTTGGCGTAACAGGGTGACGACGGTTTGTCCATCAATGTCGGGTAGGCCCATGTCCATCAAAATCAGGTCGGGCTTTTCGGCCAGGGCGACGCTAACGCCGGTTTCGCCGTCGGCGGCGTGTAGGAGGCGATAATTATAAGGTTCCAGTACGCGCTCGACGAGCAGTTTGTTGGCCAGGTTGTCTTCAACTTGTAGGATGGTTTTCATGTTTTCATTCCTCCGCTGGGAATGATGCCCCGGATGAGGTGGTTAGTTTGCGGGAGGCGGGACAGGTAAATCGGCAACGGCCGTCTCTTTCCACTTTTCACCCTCTTCAATCAGCATGACGGGAATGCCATCGCGGATGGGGTATTTGTAGCCCGAATCGGCGCAAACAAGCCAGCAGTTGTGGACGAGTTCCA
>JANTGY010000454.1 GCA_024762695.1 Anaerolineae bacterium | reverse complement strand
CGATTTCTGACAGGGTGTGCGCCAGTTTGGGCAGCCAGGCGGTTACTTTCTTTTGCTGTGCCTGATCCAGAACGGCCGTTTCGGCGGCGGCTTCAATAAGTTCGTCTGGGTTCAGGTGGTAGGCGTCGGCTATCTGCTGGATTTGTTGTTTGCGCTGATCGTCGAGCGGGGTGGTGGCGAATTGATTGGCAATGAAAACGGCCGTTTCTACCCCGTTAATCGTAATTGGCGCGCCGACGCACTGTAATCCGGCATGGCAAGTAAACTGCGGAACAGGCGACGCGGCGCGGCTGGCCGCTAAAGCCAAATCGGCCTGGCAAGCAGCCCGCCCCGCTTCGCTGCTTTTGACGAGCTGGCAAAAACGACTTGGAAAGCTGGGCGCTGTGAGCGGCGTTCCGGCTGCGTTGACGATGACGGCGCTGACGCCAATCGCTTCAGCGCTGATATTTTGCATACCTTGCAGACAGGTTAGCGGGAGCACTTCAAGCGAAAGTGCATCCGTGTTCGTTTTTGGGGATTCGTCCTCGAATAAACTGTCTATTTGCGATCTATGGAAGCGCCATTGGTTGCCAATTTTGACGCCGGATAAACGGCCGTCCTTCAGCATGCGGTAAATTGTGGTCCGATCAACCTGGAGAATTTCTTGTACTTGTCGTACGGTTAATAAATCACTCATTGCATCACGCTACTATAAATTGCTCTTGTTTGCATTATATTGCTATATGTTGCCATAGTATTCCTTTGTTCTATGAAGGAATAGTGACATTTGTCACAAGAAAAAGTGACACAATGCACCAGTCGCCGGCAGCCGCTGTCTGGGGATATCGCCCCATTGTGGTTTGCTTAGTCGTCAACGACCTGCGGATATGCGGTTAGGTGAAAATGGGAAAGTAATTTGAATTAGGAAAACAACGGTTCTCCCGTTTTCCCTGAATAAATTACAAAGAATTAGCGCATTTTTTATCAAAACGCTTTGACTCTTTGGGAATTCGTTGGGCAATCATGGCGTGATGCGCAATCCGTGATGCGTAACCAGAGGCGCGTTACGCATCACGGATTACGACAAACTCCATGAAATCCGAAAGACCCAATGCTTTTTGTGGTTTACCTAATCTCAAATACACTGTGAAAAATACGGAATGGCGTACTACTTTCCTATGATTTGTCGTTGAACTCTGACTTTTTTCCCAGTCCATTTCCGAGGGCGAAGCGATACACTGACTGTATTGTGATGGAGCAACCATCGGAAACGATTTTAACCCAGCTATGACATGATGGCTGAAATGAGAAAGGGGTGGAAATTATGACAATGACAGGTGCAGTGGAAACAAAGTATGCGCCGGCTGAGCGCGCCGCTTTCAAGACAATCCAGCGACAGGAGAAAACCTTTGCCGGGTTTGCCTTGATGTTAACTGTGTTAAATGCGGTCCCCGACAGCCTGGTTATTTTGAACCAGGAACGGCAAATTGTGTATGCCAATCGTGCGTTCCAGGAAGTGGTGGCCTTAAATGGACATCATTCGCCGATTGGTTTGCGGCCGGGCGAGGCGTTGAATTGCGTTCATGCGCACGAGACGGATGGGGGTTGTGGCACTACCCAATTTTGCAGTACCTGCGGGGCGGTTAAAGCGATTTTGCAGGCGCAGCGGGGTAAAGAGAATGTCCAGGAGTGCCGGATTACGCGCACGGCCGTTTCTGGCGCTGAGGAAGCTCTGGATTTACGTGTGTGGGCGACCCCGTTCCAACACAATAACGAGCTTTACACGATATTCGCCTTAAACGACATTGGCAATGAGAAACGGCGGCAAGTTTTGGAGCGCATTTTCTTCCATGACATTCGTAACACAGCAGGGGCGATACAAGGATTGGCCGAACTGTTTGCCATCTCAGATGATCCCGAAGATATGGAGGCGTTTGATTTTAGCGGATTATTGGAACAAGCTTCGGTGCAATTGATTGATGAGATTGACGCCCAGCGCCAACTGTTGGCCGCTGAAAGCGGAGAGTTAGCGCCGGAACATATGCCAACGCATTCCCTGCCACTATTGCAGGAAGTCGTTGATTTATATGCACGCCATGTGGTATCTGACAACCGTTTGCTGCGCGTAGACCCCCAGGCGCAGAATATCGCCTTTGTTACAGACCGGGCTTTGTTGCGGCGCGTTTTGGGCAATATGGTCAAGAATGCATTGGAGGCGTGTAAGATGGGCGAAGCGGTGACTATTGGCTGCGATCGGTTTGATGGTTATGCGCGTTTTTGGGTGCATAATCCCGCGCATATGCCGCGCCACATCCAATTGCAGGTTTTCCAACGATCCTTTTCGACGAAGGGTAACGGCCGTGGCTTGGGCACGTACAGTATGAAGTTGTTAAGCGAGCAGTATTTGAACGGCCGTGTTTCTTTCCAGTCCTCACCGGCTGAAGGGACCGTGTTTATTGGCATGTATCCTTTGCCGGAGGGGTAAGCGACGGCCGTTGTTTAGCATAAGTTGAATTTGAGCCGCCACATGATTGTGGCGGTTTTTTTTATGCCTGATTCGTCGATCCGAATCTGAAGATTTACAAGCGAGCAGAGATATTGTATTTGAGTTGGCGCAGTTGGTACGGTTCGGCGCCGCCTTCGAGGTGTTGGATAACGGCCGTTCGCGCTTCCGGCCTGTCAATCGCTCTATAAATTCATCTCGCCCAGTGCCCGGACAAGTAAGTCTGACACGTTTAATTCGTCGGCCCATTTTTGCAAATAACCAATGTCCAACGCCCCCGGCTGTGTTTTCATGATGCCCAAAATATCCCGCCACTGCCGTTCCGAGACTTCTCCGCCGAGGCGAAACCAGTCCAACTTGGCTAAAATGATGTCCTCTGCCGTGAGAACCCACAGTCGCTTTTCGGAATCGCTTG
>JANTGY010000453.1 GCA_024762695.1 Anaerolineae bacterium | reverse complement strand
GCGTGGGCTTGAGCCGCCGCTTCAAAGGCGGCCAGCGCTTCGCTGACGCGCCCCAAATGGAGCAGGATGAGTCCTTGATTGTTGCGAATGTCGCCCAAGCGCCCGGTTTGGCCGCTGGCAAGACAGCGCGATTCGGCGGCCTCGTAAGCTTGCAGCGCCGCCTCGTATTGGCCGATGCGCCGGTAGCAAACGCCGATGTTGTTGTGGGCCAAAATGGCGATTAGCTGCGCCTCGGCATCGTCAAACTGCGGGTTTTGGTTCAGCCAAGCCAACACCGATTGGCCGATTTGCAGGGCTTCTTGATGCTGCCCCATCTCGTTTAAGACGTGGATGCGACCCAGGTTGGTACGCTGCGCCGGTAAATCCATCCCCAACGCCCGGTAACCTTCATGGGCGGCTTCGATGAGGGTGAGAGCTGGCGCGAGTTCCCCTTTGAGGGCATGGGTTTGGGCCTGGATGTAGGCGGCGCGTGGGGCGATGGCGGGCGCGGCGGCCTGATCGGCCAGTTGGGCGCACAGGCGGGCTAACTGCCGCGCCTGGCCGGGTTTGCTGCGGGCCAATGTCATGGCCTGGTCAAGAAGTTGGGCAAGACCGTTGGGGTGGAGTAAATCGGCCGTTTGGAGAACGGCCGTTTGCGCCTCCAGGTGGGGTTGTTGTAGGAGGGTGATTATCAGGTCGGCAATCATAGGCAGCCTTTCAGCGTTTCAGCTTGTCCGCTTATTCGCTGAAACGCTAAGCGCTCAGGTCAATTTGAGGAATGACGATTTCGGCGCGGTCGCTGCTGATGATGAGGCTGAACGCACCCGGCACGAGGGCGGGGAAGGTGAATTCGCCCAGGTCGTCGCTGGCAATCAGGCCGATTTCGGCATCATTTTGCAGGAGTTGGATGGTGAAGACGGCCGTCTCGTCTTCATTGGGGAATACCTGCCCCACCAAATCTACACGGCCGTCCTGGGGATGCGGCTGAATGTTCAACGTCACATCGGCCAGGGCGGCGGTAAACACAAGTTCCCGCTCATCTTCTGCGCCCATGACCGAACGGATTCCGGCCAGCGCGGTTTGGACGCGGCTGTCATAGCTGAGCGAAGCGACCAGGCGTTGAAAAAAAGTGGGCGGACGACGCTCCTGCGCGTAGGCGGCAAACTGTTTGTTTAGCGCCTGGCGTACCTGCGAAGGGGGCGATTCTAACGTCAGTCCTTGACGGCGTCGCTGAAATTGACGCAGCCAGGCGACGTTGGCACGGGTCTCGGAATCGGCCGTTTCCAGTTGGCGAGCAATGCGCTGCGCCTCATCTTGGGTAAGCCGTCCTTCGATCCAGTCTATAAGTTTGGCGAAAGGAATGGGTTCTGATTGGTTCATATTAAACTAATGCGCTGGGCATGGCTAGAAAATACATCACTCATTGATTCTTAAGTCCCAGTTTATCGAACACATATATAACTTGTCTGAAACTGTCATTCCCGTGCAGACGGGAATCCATTGCGCCCGAGTAGGGTGGATGCCTGCCTGCGCAGGCATGACAATTGGCATGTAGACTCCAGTTTACCCATTTTCTTGCTCCAGGAGTAGTTGTTTCAATCGTTTGAGGCAGCGGGCGCGCGTGGGGCCGACACTGCCCACCGCCATATCCAATTGGGCGGCGACTTCATCATAGGATGGCTGCCGCGCGTCTAAGTAAAGCGCTTGCAAAAGAGCCTGACAGCGTTCGTTGAGCAGCGATAGGCCGGAATCCAGCCATTCGATGCGTTCCCAGCGTTTGAAGGGCGCGGCGCTGGCATCGTCGGCGATTTGTCGCAAGCCGTCGCTAAGGTCTTCGGTGGGATTGGCGCTCTCGCGGCGCTGCCGTTCGAGGAGCCGCCAGGTGTGGCGGCGGGCGACGGTAGCCAACCAGGGGCCGAGGCGGCTGTCGGCGCGCAGGTTATCCAGGCTTTGTAGCAGGATGGTGAAGGTAATTTGACTAATGTCGGCCGCATCATGCGGGGACAAAGCGTAATTGAGGGCGATGGAGTAGACGAGGCGCTCGTACTTGTCTACTAGTGTGTTCCATGCCTGGGCATCGCCTTGTCGGCAAGATTGGATGAGCCGCTGATCGGTGTCGTACATCGTATTGATTATGCGGGACGGTTGGGGGTAACGGCCGTTTCCCGTCCGGCTTCTTTAATGACCAACAAGTATGGCATTGGTCACAAGTTTGCGCAATCAAATGTAAATGCGGGGCACACGCGGCAGCAAACTGGTTGTCACTTCGTAGTTGATGGTCTCGGCCCACTGGGAAACTTCTTCGGCGGAAATCGTTTGATCGCCCTGTGAACCGATGAGGACGACTTCATCGTCTTGCTCAACGCCTGCGATGCCAGTGACGTCTACGACAAATTGATCCATGCAAACACGGCCAATAATCGGGGCGCGTTGGCCGCGAATGAGGACGCAGCCCCGGTTGGAGTGGAGCCGGTGATAACCATCGCCATAGCCGACGGGGATGAGGGCGACGGGGGTGGGGCGGGCGGTGATGTGGGTACGGCCGTAACTCACACTGCTCCCCGCTGGCAAAGTCCGTACCCGGGCCACATGGCTCTTTAACGTCAGCGCCGGATGCAGGGATGAGTTTGGGTTGATGGCGTTGTTTGGCTCCAGTCCGTACATGGCGATGCCCACGCGCACGCCATCCAGATGCGTTGCAGGCAGTTCCAGCGTGGCGGCGCTGTTGGCCGCGTGGCGCAGCCGGATGGTGTGTCCGGCCGCTTCGACTTGCGTCAACACATCCTGAAAGATGGCAAATTGCAGGCGCGTGTAGCTTTTGTCGTCCTCGTCGGCGACGGCGAAGTGGGTGTACAGTCCTTCGATGTCGAGGTTGAGCAGTGGGCTGATTTCATTGAGGAAGGGGACGACTTCATCGGGCA
>JANTGY010000452.1 GCA_024762695.1 Anaerolineae bacterium | reverse complement strand
TGGTATGCGGCTTTCAGGTAGCCGTTGGGTAAAACAATCTGCCCGCCGCAGCCCAGGAGGGATTCGGCAATGAAGGCGGCGGGGTTACGGCCGTTCTCCCCCATTTCCTCAATTAGCCGCTGCACATGCCGGGCATACTGCTCGCCTGATTGGGCGTCTTTGTAGGGGCCGCGATACGGATCGGGCATAGAGGCGATGTGGGTGTGGGACGGTTTGCCTTGTCCGCCGGGGCCGTTGAATTTGTAGGGGCTGATTTCGATGAGCGAGGTGAGGTTCCCGTGATAGGCCCCATCGAGAACGATGATGTCTTGCCGCCCGGTGTGCGTGCGGGCCAATCGCAGCGCCAAATCGTTGGCCTCGCTGCCGGAGTTGACGAAGAAGCAGACGGTGAGCGGGTCGGGCAGGGTGGCGGCGAGGCGTTGGGCGTACTGCACGATGTTGTCGTGCAAGTAGCGGGTGTTGGTGTTGAGGACGGCCATCTGCTTAAGCGCAGCGTCAACCACGCGGGGGTGGCTGTGGCCGACATGGCAGACGTTGTTCACGCAGTCGAGATACGGCCGTCCCGCCTCATCATACAAAAACTGCCCCCGACCGCGCACAATTTTGAGCGGTTCCTGGTAAGAAACACTCAGAGACAGCCCCAAATGTTTCCGGCGGGCGGCGCGAATGTCGGCTTTGTTGGCGCCGGGCGGGGGCGTAAAACATGCCGCGTGGATGGTTTGCCGGATGCGTTCAACCGGAATGCCGGCCAATTTGTGCAGCAGTGCCCAGGCGGGGCGTTCGGAGATGGACAGGTAATCATTTTCCGGCTCCAAACTGCGCTGGTAGGCGGACATGACGACGCTGGCGCTGAGGCGGATGGCAATTAAGTGGTTGAGTAATTGGCGCTCAAGTTCGGTGAGGGGGTAAATGGCGTGGTAGCCGCCGATGAAATGGGACAGGGCCGCCAGCGGTTCGGGCTTGTCCAACATGAGGTAGGCGGCGGCAATGGCCGGTTCGGCGGCGGTGATGGTGTGCAGCATGTCGCCGAAGTCAATGATGCCGATTTGGCGCTGGTTGGAGATGATTAGGTTGTAGTCGTTGGCGTCGTTGTGGATGATTTGGGTGCGCAGTTGGGGCAGATGGGGGATGACGGCCGTTTCAAAGTCAGCCAGAAACTGTGCCACCAGTTCGCGTCGGTCGAGTTGGGCTATGTGCGGCAAATGGCGGCGGATGATCGTTGGCGCGTGACGGATGTCCCAGTGCAGCAGCCGGTGGGCGGCCGGATGGTCAAAATCGGCCAACGCCTTGTCCATAGCGCCCACCGCGCGGCCGATTTCGTGCAGCAGCAAGGGCGAGTGCGGCGCAGTTTCGGCCAGCGCCGCGCCGGGTAAATAGGTAACTAATCGAATGAAGTAACGGCCGTCCCGCTCAGCCCCGGCGCGAACCATCTGTTCGCCGGAGAGGGCGGGAACCAATTGGGGACAAGCCAGCGACTGGCTCTCGCCCAAATGGCGCATCGCCTGATTTTGTAAATCCAGATTGTCGGGCGATTCGGCGGCGCTGGCGATTTTGAGGACAAACTGCTTGCCGGATTCGGTTGTGAGTTTGAAGTTTTGGTCGCGGTCGCTGGGGAGGGGAACGGCCGTAACAGCCAACCCATACAACGTCCGCGCCATTTCTTGTGCCGCATCAACAGAAAAACGGGGCCGATTGAGGTGTACGAGCGGCATAAGCGGCTATTTCGAGAAGTAAATTATTAGCGGCGGCGGTCGAATAACAACCAGACTAAAAAGAGGGCAAAGGCGGTCGTTAAAGCGACTCCGGCCATTTGTTTTTCACGGGAGGGGGGAACGGCCGTCATCCCCTTTTCCGCTTCTGTTTCCGCAATCCACTCGAATGTCTCCAGCATACCTGTTTGCAGGGGACGAGTTTGCCATCCCAACTCCGTCCGCGCCTTGTCTGAACGAGCCATGTGCGTTGTGCCCAGGCTGGCAATGGCTTCACGGCTAAACATGGATGGCAGGGGGATGAAGGATTCGAGAATGCCTACGAGAGGAGCGAACGGCCGTATCCATTCCGACGGAATTCGCAGCGATGGGGCGCGTTTGCCCGTCAAATGCGCCCAAAAATCAACCATTTCACCCAGGGGGACGGCCGGGCCGGCCAAAATGTAGCTTTCGCCAATCTTACCCTTTTCGGCCGCCAACAGATGTCCTTCGGCAATATCTTCCACATGGGCGTAAGTGATGGTCGAATCGGGAGCGGGTACAACGGGCAAACCGCGATAGAAAAGCCGCATGATATTGGCAATTGGGCCGGTATCGCCGGGGCCATACACTGCGCCGGGCATGACAATGATGATGGGCGCGCCTTTTTCGATGAGCGGCAGGGCTACTTTGTAATGGGCCAGCCATTTGGTACGCGCGTACTCGGTTTCCAGCGGGTTGCTCTGAAAATAAGTCTCATCGGCCAATTTGCCTTTTGTATTGCCGAAAACAATAATGCTGCTGGTGTAGATAATTTTGGGGACGCCTAGCTCGTGAGCCAACCGCAGAACTTTGCGCGTACCGCTCACGTTCATCGTTTCAGCTTTTAACCAATCGGGAGCGCCGATTTTATTCCAGGCGGCAATGTGAAAGACGATGTCGCTGCCTTTCATGCCCTCTCGCATGGAGGCCGCGTTGGTAATATCGCCGAGAACGGCCGTTGCACCCAAATCCTCTACAATCGCAGCGCTCTCATCTGACCGGGCCAGGGCAAAAACCGCATAGCCGCGCTCAATGAGCTTGCGAACAACATGTTGACCAATAAAACCGGAACCGCCGGTAACAAATGCTTTCATAACTTTATTTGTATTGTAACTACTCAGCCTCAGAGGTGACAGTCACTTATAATCATCGCGGTTTCAGCCAACGCTTCTGGTGAAA
>JANTGY010000451.1 GCA_024762695.1 Anaerolineae bacterium | reverse complement strand
GAAATCGTCAAATCGGAAGCGACGCATCAAACGAAGCCAACGCCGGAAACGGCCGTTTCTCCATCCCAAACCCAAATCCTGACGCTGCTCAAAAATGACCTCATCACTGTTGAGCAAGCAAATACATTGTTGAATCAACTATAAAAACGTCATGCGCAAAACGAAAGGGCGCGCTCTTTACGTTTTACGTTTCACGTTTTACGCATTATGAAAGTAAAAATTTGTGGAATCACCAATTTAGAAGATGCGCTAGTCGCCGCTGAAGCGGGGGCTGATTATTTGGGCTTCATTTTTTATCCGCCCAGCCCGCGCGCCATCGAGCCAGAAGCCGCCCGCGCCATTGTCGCCCAAATCCGCCAAACCATGCCCAATCCGCCGCTGATGGTAGGCGTGTTTGTCAATGAGACAGCGCCGTCTATCGCTCAAATTTTGGACGATTACGGGCTGGATTTAGCCCAGCTTAGCGGTGAAGAACTCCCCTCATTGGCTGGGGACGCCCAATCGCCGATTTACGGTCGTGCCTACAAAGCCATCCGTCCGGCTACCGCTGCCGAAGCGGAAGTGGAAGCGGAGTGGTATGCGGTGCAGTCGTCATCCGTCATGCGTCATCCGTCATTGTTAGTGGACACGTATCATCCGACGCTGCGTGGCGGAACGGGGGTCGCGGTTGAATGGGGGATTGTGGTGTATTTGTTTGAACATACGCCGGGGATTATGTTAGCCGGCGGATTAAGACCGGATAATGTAGCGGCGGCGGTGCGGCAGTTACGGCCGTTTGCGGTTGACGTTGCCAGCGGTGTTGAGGCGTTCCCCGGCAAAAAAGATCATGACAAAGTGCGCGCATTTATCGCTAATGCCCAAACAGCATAAAGATATAACTAAAATGGATTCAAAAGAAAACACAACACCCAATAACCAATATATTTTATGGCTAATCTATGCAACGCTTGCGTTACTCCTCGCCTTTGCCTTACGCATATATGGCATATACGAACGGGCCTTATGGCTTGATGAAGTAGTCGAGTATTGGATGGCCGTTGTTCCGCTTAATGAAATTCACCAGTCAGTCGCTGAAGCAACCCATGATCCGCCTCTTTATTCTTATTTCCTCCATTTTTGGATGTCAATGGGGCTTGACGAGTTCTTTCTTAGAATACCGTCCCTCTATTTCAGTATGTTGGGCATTGCCGGCATCGCTCGTCTTGCCAAAAGGGAATTCAATCAAACAACAGCGCTTACGGCCGTCATCCTATTAGCCGTCAGTACCGCAGATATCCGTTATGCGCAGGAAACGGGTCAATACGCGCTGATGGTGGGTCTGCTAACTTTCAATCTCCTTTTCCTGTATCAAACAAAAAGAGACAACGGTTGGCGTTCATGGATTTTATGGGGAACTACAAGTCTGGTTAGCATTTACAGTTTTTATGGAACAACCATTTTCATTCTAGCTACAGCCAGCGCTTTTTTATTTTACAATTTATGGAAGCGGCAATGGGCGGCGGTTAAAAAACAGATTATTTCTGGAACGATAACCCTTTTCCTCACCTTACCTTTAATCCTCATCATTATTCCTCAGCAGCTTGGCCGCCTCGGCGCAGCGCGATTGCCCATTATTTGGGAGCAATTCTTGTCAATTTCAGCCAAAATCATCGCCTTCCAATGGTTGGGAAATCAACAACTATTGGGTTGGCCCTGGCCCCAAATCCCTTCTTGGTTTGGCTGGCTGCCGGTTGTTATTGCCATCATCATAGCGCTGGTCAAATCGAAATCGATAACTGCGCCGCCGATTCTTCTAATTTTCACCTGGCTAATTTATTATGCCATTAGCCGATCGGGCGCTTATTTTTTTAGTGGCACACGCCACTCGTTGTTCATTACGCCATTGCTTATTTTGTCCGCTGCCATCGGCATTACAATGATTGGACGAAAATATAAGATCCTTTCTTTACTGCTTATTAGCCCCATATTACTCATCAGCCTTTTGACGCCACGTGAAGGACAGGAAGATTTGCGCTCAGTCGCCCATTATTGGCAGGAGAATAGCCATGTTGACGACGCGACGTTTGTCTACTACGGCGCTGCTCCAGGTTTTCAATATCAACTAGATGTCGCCAATGAAAATGTATCAAATTTGCCGCGGCATTGGTACCTTGACTGTTGGGGAAATAGACCGGAAGCGCATTATTGCAACGACAATAATATCCATTACGGTCGCTGGACTCGCGGCAAAGCGCCAGATGAAAGAGAAGCTCTGGTAGTCGAAGTGATTGGGAGCGAATCGGATCGGCTCTGGCTTGTATTCGCGCATACGCGCCCCGGCGAACAAGAAGAATTGGTGCAAGCGCTTGCAACGCGCTACACATTCGTTTCAGAACAGTTATTTGAAGGGGCTTCACTCGTCCTACTTGATATAAAATAGTTCTGGATGCGTGATGTGAATCGGACAGATACGGATGCTTATATTGTCCTTCTGAGGATGGCAATGCAAGTTGTTTTGACATATCTTGAATCGGAATAGGGCTGCGATGATAACGGCCGTTCCCGCACTTTCATTCAGCCAATCGGGATAGTGCCAGTGCAACGGCCGTTGCCCATCCCAACACTTCAAACTCCCCATTCGTCAGCGCCATCTCTAGTTCATCCCGGCTCAAGAAACGCAATTCCTGCTCCTCCAAATCATCGGCGTCGGGTTCGGCGATGGGGCGAGCGCGCCGGGCCAGGTTGCCGCCGCTCAAGCGCAGCGTAAGGTTGAAAAATCGTTGCAAAAAGCGCAAAAAGCGATTGAACAGGCGCGAGCGCCATCGGAAACGCCTGAACCGGAAATCGTCAAATCGGAAGCGACGCATCAAACGAAGCCAACGCCGGAAACGGCCGTTTCTCCATCCCAAACCCAAATCCTGACGCTGCTCAAAAATG
>JANTGY010000450.1 GCA_024762695.1 Anaerolineae bacterium | reverse complement strand
CGCCACGCAAATGCGGCATTGTCGGCGTGTGGCGCCGCTTACGCGCTACATCAATCCGAATTTGCGCCCGTTGCAGCGAAGCGCGGATTTGCGCGTAGCGTTCCGGGTCTTCTGGAACGCCATCAGCCATAAACTTTTCAGCCCGCTGACGCGCCTTTTCCGCTCGTTCAATATCAATCTCGTCAGCCTGTTCGGCCGAGTCGGCCAAAACCACAATCTTTTCCGGCTGCACCTCGGCAAACCCACCGCCAATGGCAAAGAATGATTCCTCACCCTCTTCGGAACGCACCATCACTTCGCCAAAGCCCAGCGTCGTCAGCATCGCCGAATGATTCGGCAAAACCCCCATCGTCCCTTCCGTTCCCGGCAGACTAACGTACTTTACCTCGCCGCTAAAAACCGTCCGTTCTTGTGTCACAATCGTGCAATCCATAATTTACCTACAGGAGTTTGCAAGTTTGCAGGTATGCAAGTTTGCAAGTAAAAAATTCAACTCGCCACTTGCCCACTTGCAAACTTGCCCACTTGCATACTTTTTTACGCTTCCGCCCGCAGCTTCTCCGCCTTCTCAATCGCATGGTCAATCGTACCAACCATGTAAAAAGCCTGCTCCGGCAGATCGTCGTGTTTACCATCTAAAATCTCACGGAAACCGCGCACGGTATCGGCCGTCTTCACGTACTGACCATTCAAGCCATGGAATTTCTCCGCCACAAACATCGGCTGACCCAAGAAACGTTCGATTTTACGAGCGCGGGCCACCAACAACTTGTCGTCTTCGCTCAATTCATCAATACCCAAAATGGCGATGATGTCCTGCAAGTCATTGTATTTCTGTAAAACCTGCTTCACTTCGCTCGCCGTGCGGTAATGCTCCTCACCCACAATGTCCGGCGAGAGAGCGCGGCTGCTAGAAGCCAACGGATCCACCGCGGGGAAAACACCCTTGGCGAACACGCTCCGGTCTAGCGTAATGGACGCATCCAAGTGAGCAAACGTTACCACTGGAGCCGGGTCGGAATAGTCATCGGCAGGCACATAAATCGCTTGCATCGAGGTGATAGAGCCAGTCTTGGTCGAGGTAATACGTTCCTGCAGCGCGCCCATTTCCGATGCCAGCGTCGGCTGGTAGCCTACCGCGCTGGGCATACGTCCTAACAGCGCCGACATTTCAGAACCGGCCAACACGTAACGGAAAATGTTGTCGATGAACAACAACACGTCGCGCCCTTCATCGCGGAAATACTCCGCCATTGAAAGACCGGTCAAGGCCACACGTAGACGCACACCGGGCGGCTCATTCATCTGGCCAAAGACCATCGCCACCGAATCTTGCACGCCGTATTCCTGCATTTCGTAGAAGAGGTCGGTGCCTTCACGGGTACGCTCGCCCACGCCGGCGAAAATGGAAACGCCCTCATGCTCCTGCGCCACCGAGCGAATCAACTCCGCGATGGTCACGGTTTTACCCACGCCTGCGCCACCGTAGATGCCGGTTTTACCACCCTTCATAAAGGGAGCCAACAGATCAATAACCTTCATACCCGTCTCAAAGGTCTCAATTTTTGTAGATTGATCCTGGAAAGTGGGAGCGGCCCGGTGAATGGGATAGTACGTGTCCGATTTCGGCGTTTCGCCGCCGTCTACCGCTTCGCCGATGACGTTGAAAATACGTCCCAGCGTAACCGGGCCAACAGGCACCTTAATCGGCGCGCCGGTGGCTACGGCATCTACGCCGCGCGGCAGGCCGTCGGTGGTGTCCATCGCCACTGTTTTAACCAGGCCATCGCCAAGATGCTGCTGCACTTCCAATACCAAACGCCCTTGAGGACGGGCAACTTCTAACGCTTCATAAATTTCCGGGATGTCGCCTTCCGGGAATTGCACGTCAACAACAACACCGCGAATGGCAACTACTTTACCTATAGCCATAATTCCTCCAAAAGAAGTAATGAGTGATGAGGGATGAGGACTGAGCGCTGAATTACCGCTCAGTCCTCATCCCTCAGTCCTCAGTCCTATCCTACTGCCTCTGCGCCGCCAACGATGTCGAGGATTTCGCTCGTGATACTCATCTGACGCGCTTTGTTTCGTTCTAAAGTTAAAATATCAATCAATTCGGCCGCATTATCCGTTGCATTGTTCATCGCCACCATGCGGGCGCTGTGTTCGCTGGCCTGGGCTTCTAGGATGGCTTGATACAACTGCAACTGGGTAAAACGGGGGACGACAACATCGAGCAATGCCGCTGGTTCTGGTTCGTAGCTGTACACCCGCTCCGAAACGCCGCTCAAATCGACAGAGCTAACATATTCGGATACCGCCATCCCTTCAAAATCGAGGGGTTTGAGCGGCAAAAGCTGCTTGACTCGCGGGATTCGGGTCACAAGATTTACAAAATCGGTGTAGGCAATAAAAACTTCATCCGTTTTGCCGTCCAAGTAATCGTTGGTTACGATTCTAGCGGCGGCCATGATATCCAGGATAGACAAATCATCAGGCATGTCGTCGAAAGTGGCGATCACGTCGTAGCCGCGGCGGATCATTAAATCACGTCCTTTGCGGCCAATGGTGACGACTTTCACGGGCACATCCATTGCTTTGATGAATTTTTCGGCGCTGGCGACGACGTTGGCGTTGTACGCCCCCGCCAGGCCCCGGTCGCCGGTGATGAGAATGAGGTAGGCGCTTTTGATTTCCTCGCGCACGGTGAGCAACGGGTGGCCGGTGGAGCCAACGCCGGGCTGCGACGCAAGATTATTGAGGATTTCAAACGCTTTCCCGGCATAATCGCGGGTGGCCTCGACCTGACGCTGTGATTTGCTGGCTTTGGATGCAGAAACGGCCGCTAACGCCCCCGTCACCTGCGAGATATTGCCAATACTCTTAATTCGCTTATTTAGTTCGCGTTCGGTAGCCA
>JANTGY010000449.1 GCA_024762695.1 Anaerolineae bacterium | reverse complement strand
TCAGCCGCGCTTCGGGGTGCGTAATCAAATACACTTTTAGCGGCATTTCACCTTCAGCAATTGTTTCGACAATCTCTTCCGGTTTTTCGCCTTTACCTCCGTCATTCCAAGCGGAAAAGTTGAGATGTTCACGGCCTTCTTCTGTGTCGTGCTGCACCAACCAGGAAATGGGGGCCACATTGCTGTACCAGGGCCAGACAGTTTCATTGCTGTGACAGTCAAAACAGGCGCGTTGGGCTAACTCCCGCGTTTGTGGGCTGTCCCAGTTGGGTTCGCTGTGAACGGGCGGATTGGTGTGATTACGGCCGTATGGGACCAACTGAATCAGTAAAAACCCACCAACGACGATAATCGGGCTAAGTTTGATAATCCGTTTGACGAACTGTTTCATTTTTGAAATTCACTCCTATCTTTGATATACCATGCGCGACAAAACATCATCCGTTGTCACGACCGTGCAAAACTCACCGTGCAGGCTAGCTAAGTGTATTTGGTGTATTGCATCGGCGCTAATTTTGACGCCATTCACATCTTCGCGGTCAAAAGTTGCCGTGCCATCGGCAACAAGCTGCACGGTAAAACCAAGATTGCCCGCCATCCGCGCTGTTGTGGAGATGCAATGATCTGTCGTTAAACCCACGATGACCAAAGACTCTATTTCCTGTTCACGCAGGTAACTTTCCAAATTCGTCCCGATAAAAGCGCTGTTTACATTTTTAGTGAAGATAATTTCGTCCGCTAATGGCGCGGTTTCCGGCTTAAAAGCATATCCTGTCCCATTATCAGGGTTTAATGGCGATTCAGGATTGGTGGAGAGATGCTGCACATGAATAACCGGCAGATTTAGCGCCCGCCAGGCTTGAAGCAACTGGGCCATTTTCTGCTCGGCGTCAGGATTGTTGCGCTGGCCCCAGGATGGGTCATCAAAACCCTGCTGTACGTCAACGAGAAGTAAAGCTGATTTATTCATGCGCGTAGTTTATCATGTTTTTGATCCCATGTTGGTGTGTGAGAACGGCCGTCTCTCTGCTAAAATCCCCCCCATGACCCAAATCGTTATCATCGCCAGCGGCACACGCGGCGACGTCTAGCCGGCCATCGCCCTGGGTGTGGGGCCGAAACCGATTCCTCGGCATAAGCTGACGGCCGTTAAACTCGCCCACGCCATCCAACAAGCGGTAACCAATCAAACTATCCAACAAAATGCCGCCGCCTTGGGAGCCAAAATTCGTCAGGAAGACGGTCTGGGCAATGCGGTAAACATGATCAATCAAACAATGACCCGGTAGGGGCGCGCCCTTGTGGTCGCCCAGGGCAGGCACAAGGCCATGCCCCTACGACGATACGTTACGGAGGTATGATTTTGGGAGTTGAATTAACGGCCGTATTCTACGGATTAGCCGCTGCTGCCAGTTGGGGAGCCGGCGATTTTAGCGGCGGCGTTGCCACCAAACGCAGCCACGTTTACGTTGTCGTCCTACTGTCCCACATTGTTGGGTTGGTCGGCTTATTGGCGCTTATTGGGCTGCTGGGCGAACCATTCCCGGCTATGCGTGATATGTGGATTGGCGCATTGGGCGGCCTTGCCGGGGCCGTTGGCGTGGTGGCTTTGTACACCGGTTTGTCGCGGGGAAGGATGGGCGTAGTGGCCCCGTTAACGGCCGTTATCACCGGCATCGTCCCCGTCTTGTTCAGCTTATTCAATGAAGGACTGCCCCAAATCCATCAACTCATCGGATTCGGTATTGCCCTGCTCGCTGTCTGGCTCATTTCCAACGAGAACGGCCCGGTTGGATTACGTTGGAGCGATTTGCGAATTCCGGCCGTTGCCGGGCTTGGCTTTGGCCTGTTTTTCATCTCCATTGATCAGGTCAGCGACAACGCCATTTTGTGGCCGTTGGTCGGTGCAAGGGCGGCATCCATTATCATGATGTTTATTCTGGTATTGATTGTGCGACCAGGAAAAATTCCGGGTAAAGGTCAATTGGGCATCATCGCCCTGGTTGGCATTACGGATACAGTCGGCAATGCTTTTTTTGCGCTGGCAACCAGTCTGGGACGATTAGATATTGCCTCCATTCTCGGCTCGCTTTATCCGGCAACGACGGTTTTATTGGCTTGGTTCATTTTGGACGAACGTCTCACCCGAAGACAAGGCGTAGGCGTTGCCGCTGCCCTCGCATCTGTCATTCTCATTGCTGCCTGACAGCGCGCCGGCATTAACATTTAAAGTCTGCGCAGGGTTGGGGGACAAATGCGGGGAGCAAAAGGTTATCCCCGACCATGAGGAAAATCTGAGCAATCTGTCTAAGAGATTGACAAAAAAGTGATTTCCCTGTATATTCCCCGTTGGATCAAGATTCAAGATGTTGTAAGTTCTGAATTAAAGTATGTTAAGACGTTGTCTGGACAGAAAATTCCGGACAACGTTTTTTTGTTGTCTTTCTTGTAAAGAACCATACGCATTGAAATCGCGAACCACTATATTTTCATGTACCAAACAAGGAGTGTACAACAAATGAGCGAACGTAAAACAGGAACCGTAAAATGGTTTAGTGATCAAAAAGGTTTTGGATTCTTAGAGCAAGAAGGCGGCGATGATGTCTTTGTCCATCATTCAGCTATTATTGCCGAAGGTTTCCGCACCCTCGCCGAAGGCGACCGCGTTGAATTTTCCATCGAGCAAGGCCAAAAAGGCCCGGCCGCTGCCGACGTACGTAAAATCTAAATTAGTATTCCTTTAGATTGATGCAATCTCCAAGATTGAACCAATCTCAGTGAATAAAAAGACTCGCAGCGATGCGGGTCTTTTTTGATCCCTTGTCCCCTGGTTGACTGACAAAACTTATCTAACCGCGGAGATCGCAGAGGGAAATGAAGGAGAAACCTCCGCGCTTCTCCGCGCTCTCTGCGGTGAACTCTGA
>JANTGY010000448.1 GCA_024762695.1 Anaerolineae bacterium | reverse complement strand
AATACGCCGACCTGCTGGAAGCGCTCACCCGCCGCCGCGCCGCCGAACTGTTCGCCGCCAACGGCATTACGCCCGACCAACTTTATGTTAACGTACAGCCCTTGAGCGGCGCGCCCGCCAACAGCGCCGTCTACACCGCCCTGCTCAAACCCGGCGACACCATTTTGGGCCTCAACCTCAACGACGGCGGCCATCTTTCGCACGGCACACGCATCAATCGTTCCGGCAAACATTACCACGGCGTCACCTATTTTGTTGACGAAGAATCCGAAAAACTCGATTACGATGCCGTCGAAAAAATCGCGCTGGAAACACAGCCGCAAATCATCGTCGCCGGCTTCTCCGCTTACCCGCTCATCATTGATTGGCAGCGCTTCCGCGCCATCGCCGACAAAGTGGGCGCCTACCTGCTGGCCGACATCTCCCACATCTCCGGGTTAGTCGCTTCGGGCGAACATCCCAGCCCCATTGGCATTGCCGATGTGGTGATGACGACGACGCACAAGAGCCTCTGCGGGCCGCGCGGGGCGATGATTATGACCCATCGCCGCGACTTTTACCGCAAAATTGACCGCGCCGTCTTCCCCGGCGAGCAAGGCGGCCCCCATCTCAACACGATGGCGGCGTTAGCGACGGCGCTCAAATTCGCCAAAACCGACCAATTCAACGCTTTGCAAGCCCGTATTGTGAAGAATGCGCAACGTCTGGCGGCAAAATTGCAAGAGCATGGCCTACGCGTTGTCGGCGGCGGCACCGAAAATCATCTTTTCCTGCTGGATACGAAGAGCGTCAGTCACAATGGCGTGCCGCTCTCCGGCGATTTGGCGTCCCGTATTTTGGATACGGTGGGCATTGTGGTCAACCGCAACACCATCCCCGGCGACAAGGGAGCGTTTAACCCCACAGGCTTGCGGCTGGGTTCAGTCTGGATCAGCCAGCTAGGATTTGGCGACGCCGAAGTTGATTTATTGGCTGAGGCGATTGCGACGGTTTTGAAAGGCAGTACGCCATTCGTTTACACGGCTTTGGGCGGAAAGAAACAACGCCGCGCCAAAGTTTCTTACCAGGCGCTGCTGCGCGGGCGCGAGATTGTGCGCCAACTGCGCGGCTTTGAGAAAGCGGCTCCGGCGGGCGATGCGGTGGAACTGCGCGGCTCAAAAGCCGGTCAACTCTTGCATCAAGCTTTAACCAGCGATGTTACGGCGCTGGCCGTTGGCGAATCCCAGCCAACGCATCTGTTTGGCGATGGGCTGGATGTGGACGCGACGTTGAAGTTTGTGGGCGACGGCCGTTACCAACTCCGTTTTGCCGATGCAGAAACAGCCGGGCAAGCCGCCGAATGGTTCGAGGCGTTATCAGATGGCTATGTGATGTTCGATGACAAATACGGAAAACTCTCCGGCCCGGTTGTCGTCAAAACAATGGCTGGCGATGCTATCGCTGCGCCAAAAGCAACTGAAGCGGCTTTTGCCGATGGCAAACCGTATTTTGTCGGCAACGACAAACGCGCCGAGGGCGAGGCTTTGCCGGAATTTGTCTGGAATGAGCCGGAAGACCCGCCGCTGCTGACGACAACGCTACACGCCACGCACATCGAGATGGGCGGCAAAATGGTTCCGTTTGGCGGCTATGATATGCCGGTTTGGTATTCGTCGGTGCTGGAAGAGCATACGGCCGTTCGTGAAACCGCCGGTCTGTTCGATGCCACCCACATGGGCGTCTTTGAAGCCAGCGGCCCGCATGTGGTCGAATTCCTGAACACCGTCACCACAAATGATGTGAGCGCCCTCAAAATCGGCCAATCCCACTACACCTACTTCCTCCTGCCGGACGGCAGCGTGGTGGACGATTTGATGATTTACCGGCGCGGAACCGAGAAATTCATGCTGGTGGTGAATGCCTCCAACAACGACAAGGATTGGGCCTGGATTAACGCGGTGAATAATGGCGAGGTAATGATTGATGCCAAACGGCCGTTTGCCCGCATCCAACACCCCGTCACCCTCAAAGATTTACGCGACCGGCAGTGGGGCGACGAATGCCGCGTGGACATCCCGCTGCAAGGCCCGGCCAGCCGCGACATCGTCATGGCCATGTGCGACGACGAAGCGCTGGCACAGCGCGTAAAGAAACTGCCCTGGGCCGGTTTAACCGAAGGCAAGTTGGCCGGATTCGATGTCGTCATCTCCCGCACCGGCTACACCGGCGAGCGGATCGCTTACGAACTGTTCGTCCATCCCGATAAAGCGCCGGAATTCTGGAACGCTGTTGTCAAAGCGGGCGCGCCGTTTGGGCTGAAACCGTGCGGTTTGGCCTCGCGGGACAGCACGCGCACGGAAGGCGGTTTGCCGCTTTACGGCCACGAATTGGCCGGGGCGCATAACATGCTGCCCGGCGACGCCGGTTTTGGCAGCTACGCCAAGTTATGGAAGCCGTTCTTCATTGGCCGCGACGCTTTCATCGCCCACGAGGAAAAGCGCGACCGGGTTTTGGTTCGCTTCCGCATGAACGACAAAGCGGTACGCCGTCCGGAAACAGGCGATCCGGTGTTGGATAAGCGGGGCAAGGTTGTGGGTGCGGTGACAAGCTGCGCGGTGGACAGTGAAGGGTACATGCTCGGTCTGGCGCTGGCGCCGGTGAGTATGAGTGCGGTGGGAACGGCCGTTTCCATCTACCAACTCGGCGGCGGCAAACGGGCCATCCGCGTCCCCAAAGCTGTCAAACCGGGCGCACGCCTGCCCATGCCCGATGGCGCGACGGTCCTGACACGGTTCCCATCACGGAAGAAGAAATGAGCAATTAGCAATTAGCAATTAGCTTTTAGCTTTTAGCAGTTAGCAAAGGGTGTGTTTCATCTCAGTTGATGTATCGGGAATTGGAATTCCCGATACTTGGCTCAACGTTTCGGGAATTCCAATTCCCGAAACACGC
>JANTGY010000447.1 GCA_024762695.1 Anaerolineae bacterium | reverse complement strand
AATACGTTTATTGCCCGCGCATTTTGTATTTTCACACGGTTTTGCCACAGGTACGGCCGTTAACCTACAAAATGACCGCCGGTATCCAGGCCCACCAAGAAGCCGCCGGGCGAGAGAAACGGCGCAGTTTACGCACATATGGTCTGAAAGACGGCCGTCGCTTCTTTGATGTCCCCGTTATCAATGCAAACCTGATGCTGTCCGGCGAGATTGACATGGTGATGGAGACAGAAGATGAATTGATTCCGGTGGATTACAAGCACACCAATCGGATAGGGAAACATTACAAATTGCAGTTGATGGGATACGGCCGTTTACTTGAACTTGCCGATCCTAAATCCATGTTAACCATCAAACGCGGCTTTCTTTATCTCATTCCCAAACGACAAGCCATCGAAGTACGCTTTACCAAACCGCTGCGCCGCCAATTGGCTGCAGCCCTCATTGCGATACAGTCCATTGCCCAACGACAGCAAATGCCACCCCCTACCCCGCAGCAAGCCCGCTGCGTTGATTGTGAGTTCCGTCGCTTTTGTAACGATGCCAGTTAAGTGCTTGGCGGTTCATTTCTATAAAATTATCACAGTAGAATGAACCGCCAAACCTCACGGTGTCGCAGTTTATCCACCTCTAATTTTAAACTGTGACACCTGGTTGACTGACAAAACTTATCTAACCGCGGAGAATGCGGCGATCGCAGAGGGAAATGAAGGAGAAACCTCCGCGCTTCTCCGCGCTCTCTGCGATGAACTCTGAGATTTGTCAGTCAATCAGACTGTGACACACTCAGGCGAAAACGGGAAAGTCATTTGAATCAGGAAACCAATGGCTATCCCGGTTTCCCCAAATAAACCACAACGAATTAGCGTACTTTTTATAATGGTCAAGAAAATATGGGTCTTTCGGATCTCGTGGGGTAATCATAGCGTCATGCGTAATCCGTGATGCGTAACCAGAGGCGCGTTACGCATTACGCATTACGCATTACGCATGACGTATCACGGATTACGACAAACTCCATGAAATCTGAAAGACCCAATACTTTTTGCGGTTGACCTAACCAGATGCGCAGGTTTCTAGAATAATCGCCTACAAACTCATGCCTATACGCAGCCAATGACCTTCATCGCCCCGTGCGTCGTTTCATGAATTTGGCTGGCGCCAATATGGTCGACAAAACCAATTGATTGCAGCTTGTCCAACACTGGCCCTTTAATTGCCGCCAAATGCAGCGTAATACCCGCATCCTTTAACTCATCGTTCAACGATTCCAGCGTCTCTAATGCGCTGGCATCGATAGCGTTAATCGCCGTGCCTATCAAAACAATGTGCTCCACATGGGGTTGATCGGCCATAATGCCCAAAATCGTTTCTTCCAACGCCTTGCAATTAGCAAAATAAAGGCTGCCGTCAATCCGCACGGCCGCCGCCTTCGGGCATGTGCGCACATCATGACGCAGTACATTACGATAAATCTCGCTGCCTTCCAATTGTCCGACAACAGCCACATGAGGTTGGCTGGTGCGCCAGATAAAGAGGAGGAGGGCCGCCCCCGCTCCCGCCAAAATCCCCATTTCTACGCCGATTGTCAACACGGCAAAAAAGGTAACAATCAGCGAAAGACCATCCGCTTTGTTGTAGCGCCACACATGGCGGAATGTCTTCACATCAACCATGCCGCTGACGGCAACGATGATAATGGACGCCAAGACAGCTTGCGGTAAAAAGTAAAAGAGCGGAACCAAAAAGATAACAGACAAGGCCATCAGAACGGCCGTAATCATCGACGCCAATCCCGTTCTGGCCCCAGCCGCAAAATTCACCGCCGACCGACCGATTCCTCCCGCCACCGGATAGCCTCCTGTCAACATCGCTCCTAAGTTAGCTGCCCCCAGAGCAATCAACTCTTGATTGGGGTCCACCTTTTGCCGTCGCTTGCTGGCCAACGACTTGGCCACCGAAATGCTTTCCATGTAACCGACAAAGCTAATCGCTAACGCTGAGGGTAAAAGCATTCGCCACACGGCCATATTCAATGGCGGCAGCGTCAGCGGCGGCAAGCCCGACGGCACATCCCCCACAATACGTACCCCGGCCCCCTCATTCAATTGCAATCCCCACACCAACAGGGCGCCCAACAGCACAACCACAAATGGCGCCGTCTTTGCTAACGCCGCCGCCGTAGAGCCGACGATGCCCCAACGCTGCAACTGTTTACTGACCCCTAATTTGAAATAAAATAAAATAGCAATGCTGCCCACCCCAATCGCCAATGTTACCCAATTCGTCTCCTCTACCCGTTCAGCCAATCCGATTATCGTTTCATAAAAATGTTCGGCGCGCGGCAAACTGATCCCTAAAACATATTTAAGTTGACCGAAACCAATGATGATGGCGGCAGCGCTGGTAAAGCCGGTCAGCACCGGGTGGCTAAGAAAATTAACCATGAAACCGACGCGCAGCAGCCCCATCACCACTTGAATAATGCCAACCAACAAGGCCAAAGCCAGCGCCAATTGAACATATTCGGCGCTGCCGCTCTCGGCCAACGCGCCCACGCTTGAGGCGACTAGAAGCGAAACGATTGCCACTGGCCCGACAGCTAGTGTCCGGCTGGTTCCCAACACCCCATAAATGATGAGCGGCGCAATGCTGGCATACAAACCAGCCTGAGGCGGCAGTCCGGCCAACAAAGCGTAGGCCATCCCTTGCGGAACCAGCATAATCGCCACAATCGCCCCAGCAAGTAAATCGCTAACCAGGTCTTCACGCCGATAAGCGGGCAGCCAGCTCAAAATAGGGAAGTATTGGGATACGGCCGTGCGGCAGCGATGAAACATCCCGTCTTGTTGGATTCTATTTGTCACAACATCTCCTTCAAAACACATCGCAACGAACGCATTAAGAACATGGATCCATCCCTAACGAATACAC
>JANTGY010000446.1 GCA_024762695.1 Anaerolineae bacterium | reverse complement strand
CTGTGAAAATGGGACACGGATTAACACGGATGAACACGGATAAGAGATGTGTCCCGTTTTCGTTCATTTGATGGTGCGCCGCAGGCGCGTGGTGTCTTCTCTGTAAATCGAATTGGTAATTCGGTCGAACTCCGTTCGATACGCGATTAACCAAATCGCGCTACGGTTTTCATCCATTCGTAGTGGGCCGGAAGCGCGTGGTGTCTCTCATGTAGATAGGAACCAATTATGAATAATCTCGCGATCAACAAAGCCAAAGAAACAATACGCAAAAATGCCTTTGCTGATTTTGGCCAACAAGCGGCGGCTTTGCGCCAGCTTTTGCAACAACTGCCGATTTTGCCGTCTGAATCGGAAATCCTCAAACCAGACGGCCAGCCTGGCGATTTGGAAACGACGATGACGCGGCTGGAAATGAATTGGGCCGCCTACAATCCGCCCAATTCGCATGAAGGGGCTGTCTCGGTGGTTATTGGCGATGAGGTGGATGTGTTGACGGCCGTTTTCCATGCCGAGGTTTGGGGGATGAGCAGCGAACAATCCCGGCTCGCCGTCGCCAGAGTCGATGCAAACGCCTACCTATTTTGGTCTTGGAGGGGATGAAATGACAAGCGCAATGAGCAAAAAACTACAAATCAAAGCGGGGCAGCGAGGCGCGTTACTGAATGTGGCGGCAAACTACCAAGCCGTCCTGGACCCACTGCCTGACGGGGCTGACCTGGTCGGGTTAACCAATGATAAATTGGATTTTGTCCTTTTATTTGTACAAGATAGTCAAGAATTAAAGCAGTGGGAAGAAACGGCCGTCTCCGCCCTCAAATCCGGCGGCCTGCTGTGGATCGCCTATCCCAAGAAAAGCTCCGGCATCAAAACCGACATGACTCGCGATAAAGGCTGGGCGGCGCTTTACGACAAAGGGCTGCGCCCCATCCGGCAAATCGCCGTTGACGACACCTGGTCGGCCTTGCGCTTCCGCCCTGCGGAAAGCGAAGAAGAGGCGATTGCCAAACAATACGCCGGAGCCAAAGCCAAATTCAAGCCCATTTACGACCATCTCATCCAATTCGCACAGCGGCTAGGGCCGGATGTGACCCTGGCAACCCGCAAAACTTACGTCGCCCTCGTGCGCGACAAGCAGTTTGCCGTCATCGTGCCCAGTACCAAAACCCGCCTCGATTTGGGACTGAAATTTAAAGACAAGCCATTCACCGAGCAGTTGACCCCCGCCAAGAATTTGGGCAGCGGCTCCATCACCCACAAGGTCGCTTTGACTGCGCTGGAAGATGCGGATGAAACCATTTTAGACTGGCTGCGCGAAGCGTATGAGGCGGCGGGCTAATGGCGAATTGGTTACAGCGCGATAAAGAAAACCGAGAAGATTTGTTGGCAACGGCCGTTCACACCGCCAATCAAATCCTGGATACCCTTCCCCAACGCCCCGCCGCCATCAACCCACCCCCAACAACCCAAACTGACTTAAAGACGGACGGCATCGGCGCCAAAGCGGCGCTGGCTCAGTTCCAGACCCGATTTGGCGCGGGCATGTCCGGTGGGGCTGGGCCGCGCTACTTTGGCTTCGTCACTGGCGGCGTTACCCCGGCTGCGCTCTTGGGCGATTGGTTAACGGCCGTCTACGATCAAAATGTGATGGCCGACATGGATTCAGCCGCATTTCAAGTGGAAGAAGAAGCGATTCATTTCTTGCGCCAGCTACTTGGCCTGCCCGATGCGTTTGCCGGGACGTTCGTGGGCGGAGCGACAATTAGCAATTTTGTAAGTTTGGCGCAAGGGCGGCAGTGGGCGGCGCAGCAATGGGGCGTGGATGTGACGCAAACTGGCTTGTATGGCCTGCCGCCCATCCCCGTTTTGACAGCAACGCCTCATTCTAGCAGCTACAAGAGCCTGGCCATGCTGGGGATGGGTAAACAAAATGTGACGCTTATCCCCACTTTGCCAGCGCGGGAAGCAATGGATGTCGCTGCGTTGGAAGCGCAATTAGCCGCTTTGCAGGGCCAGCCAGCCATCGTCATCGCCAGCAGCGGTACGGTAAACACGGTCGATTTTGACGATCTAACGGCTATCGTTTCATTAAAAGAACGGTTTAATTTCTGGCTGCATGTGGACGCGGCGTTTGGCGGGTTTGCCGCCTGCTCGCCCCGCTTCCGCCATTTGCTGGCCGGATGGGAATTGGCTGATTCGATTACGGTGGACGCCCATAAATGGCTCAATGTGCCTTATGATTCGGCGATGACGTTTACGCGCCATCCCGATTTGCAGGTGGCGGCATTTCAGAATACGGCCGTTTACCTCGGTCCTCTGGCTGACTCTCCTAGTTTGGTGCATTGGACGCCGCAAAATTCGCGCCGCTTCCGCGCATTGCCAGCCTGGATGACGTTGATGGCGTACGGCCGTTCCGGCTACCAAGCCATTGTGGAACAAAACTGCGCGCAATCCCATTGGCTGGGCGAACAAATTAAACAATCTGCCAATTTCCGGCTCTTGGCGCCAGTTTATCTCAATGTCGTTTGCTTCACATTGGCGAAAGATGGGGTGACAATGGCCGACATTCAAGCTTATTTGGATCGGGTGCGGGATGACGGCCGGGTCTTCCTCACGCCGACCCAATACCAGGGCGTCCCCGCCATCCGCGCCGCCATTTCCAATTGGCAAACTGAAATGAGCGACATCGCCATTTGTTGGCAAGCGCTCATAGATTGTTTGTGATGATGCGGGTTTGACACGGCCGTTGCCAATTTGCTATGCTTGGCTCTACAGTTTATGCAGCGATTAACTTAGCGTAACCCCAACGCAACCAACACCCAATCAATAAACAAAAAAACGTTAGTGTCACGAAGTTTTCGCCACTAATGAATCGCATGTTGCGGGAATTGGAATTCCCGCAACTTCCTCTCGAGTAGGTATCGGGAATTCCAAT
>JANTGY010000445.1 GCA_024762695.1 Anaerolineae bacterium | reverse complement strand
TCTCGTAATCGTTATACTTCGTCTCCAGCGGCAAAAAACGCTGATCAATCAGCCGCAGTTTGTTATCTTTCCATTCAATGCTGTGAAAAGTAGACATATTTTCTCCAAAATCAATCCTTTGGTCGCCCATAATTGTTTCGAGCCATCTCTTGCATTGCTTGTATATCCTCCATAGAAATCAGACTTGGAGCGCCAATGCTCTTTGCCATAATAAAAATGTGCGCCGTTTTCTCTACGACATGGCAAGTAGTTAGCGCCGTTGGCATATCTTTCCCAATGACCACCGTGCCATGATTAGGCAAGAGAACGCCATTGCGTTCCCCCAATCCGTTTACCACATTTTGCGCCAGTTCAATTGTGCCTGGCAAAGCGTATTCAGAACAAATCATTTTATCCCCCACAATCTGGACAAAATCTTCACTGATGCCGGGTAAATCCATCCTATTCACGCCTAAAACTGAAGAATAAAGCGGGTGCGTATGAATTACTGCGTTCACATCCGGGCGGGCATTATACACCTTGACATGCAACGCTTTTTCGACAGAAGGAAAGCGATCGCCATCGATGATGCGCATGGAACTATCCAACACCACAATATCATCCGCTTGAATCTTTTGATAATCCATGCCGCTGGGCGTTATATAAATCAAATTTGTTTCTGGATCGCGTGCGCTTACATTGCCCCAAGTTCCTACTGTTAGCCCCTCTTGCAGCATGGTAAGGCCAGTATTTACAATGAGTGTTTTCCAATCCTGCTTTACTTTATTGGTCATTATTGACATCCTTTTTGCGTTTTTCAGGGTACAAACCTAACACGCCTTCTTCCGACGCTTCGCAAATGCCGCGTTCGGTGATGAGGCCGGTGACAAGGCGGGAGGGGGTGACGTCGAAGGCGTAGTTAGCGGCGGGGCTATCTTTGGGGGTGAGCAAAACTTGTTTGATTTCGCCGTTCACTTTCCCTCGAATGTATTTCACTTCTGTGCTGTCGCGCTGCTCGATGGGCATTTCTTTTATGCCGTCGCGCATCATCCAATCGAAGGTAGAGGAGGGCAGGGCAGTGTAGAAGGGGACGCCGTTGTCATAGGCGGCGAGCGCTTTCAGATAGGTGCCGATTTTGTTGCCTACATCGCCGGTGTAGGTGGTACGGTCGGAGCCGGTGATAACTAAATCTACCAGCCCGTGCTGCATTAAATGGCCGCCAACATTGTCAGCGATAAGGGTATGGGGAACCCCGTGCTGTCCTAATTCCCAGGCGGTGAGGCGCGCGCCCTGGTTGCGGGGACGGGTTTCGTCTACCCAGACGTGGATTTTGATGCCTTTATCATGGGCGGCGTACATGGGGGCGGTGGCAGAGCCGTAATCGACGAAGGCGAGCCAGCCGGCGTTGCAGTGGGTGAGGATGTTGACGGGGGCGCCGTTTTTGCGCTGGCTAATTTTTTTGATGATGGCGAGGCCGTGCTCGCCAATGCGGCGGCAAAAGTCGGCGTCTTCGTCGGCGATGGCTTGGGCGGTTTCTCGGGCGGTCTGGATTTTGGTGTGTACATCCCCGGTAACGGCTCCAACAGCGTCTAGTTGACGTTCGACAGCCCAGGCGAGATTAACGGCCGTTGGCCGAGTCGCTTTTAACTTTTCACCATCCGCAGCCAAAGATTCCATAAACGAGTCGGCTGGCGCGTTCAGGGCGGCAATGTACATGCCAAATCCAGCCGTTGCACCAATCAGTCCCGCACCGCGCACGTGCATATCCTTAATAGCGGCAGAGACATCATCAACCGTCACCAAATTCTCCACCACAAACTTGTGCGGCAAATGTCGCTGATCAATAATTTGCACCACATTGGGATTATCTTCCTTCATCCAAATTGTGCGGTAATGTTCACCATAAACATGCATATGAATCACCTTCTTTATAAAGTTTTTTGTGAAAGCGCTTTCCCGATTTTGTCTTCGTTCCGAGTAGTATCTTGGAGCATGTATAAAGAAACGATGACGTACAAAGCGTCCACAATGCTCATCTGAGCGATACGGGATGCAATGGCTTCGGCACGGGTTTCTTGTGAGACAGCTAATAAAGTGACATCGGCTAACTCGGTTAAAGGGGATGACGCATTGCCGGTAATGACAATAGCTTTGGCTCCGTTCCGTTTGGCCTCTTCAAGAGTCATAATTGGGTCTGTTGATCTGCCGGATTGTGAAATGGCAATCACCATTGTTTCCTTGCCCACAAGAGAGGCTTCCATTAATTGGAGATAAGAATCGGTTTGGGCGTGGCAGTTAAGGCCCAGGCGAAAGAACTTATTATATGCCTCTTGAACGATGGGGTTGGAAGCGCCAACGCCGATGATGAAGATGCGTTCGGCCTTGATGATCATGTCCACAGCCTGGTTGAGGGCGTCTTTATCTAGCACTTCCAGGGTGTCGTATAAAGATTGGATATGGGTCATGAATACTTTTTGGGCAATGGTAGGCGGGTCGTCGCCTTCGGCAATGTCGGTGTGGACGATTTGTGTGGGGCTGGCTAAATCGCGGGCGATGGAGAGTTTGAGGTCCATGTATCCTCTGAAGCCAGCGGCGCGGCAAAAGCGGAGGACGGTTGTATCGCTAACGCCGCATTGATTGGCAACCTGAGCCATTGAGGAATGAATCAGATACTCTGAATTTTGCAACACCCAGTCAGCGGCCTGGCGTTCAGCGGCGGCTAAAGTGGGCAGCCGGCTGCGAATACGCGCGAGGGAGTTGACATTATTTTTAAAAGAGTCTGAAACCAAACTGCTCTCCTTTCTTGTTTTGTGGCAGTATAACTATAAAAGTGAATAAATTGAATTGTTACCACATCATAGTAAGGCAATTCGCTTATCCTGTCAAAGAATTTGTCATTGTTTAAAGCTATTGGGAACATGAAAGTTTAGATTCGACTCCCCAATTGCGGGACAAT
>JANTGY010000444.1 GCA_024762695.1 Anaerolineae bacterium | reverse complement strand
CCCCTGCGCCCCTTCGCTTCAGAATGGAGGAAATTATGGATTGTGTTGTCATTGCCGGGGGCGTTCCCCGCGAAGAAGATTTGTTATTCAGCTATACGCAAGGCCAACCTAAAGCGCTGTTGGATATGAACGGCCGTACCATGTTGGAGCGCGTGGTAGACGCTTTACAAGACTCAACCCAAATCGAAGAGATTATTGTGGTGGGCTTGGGCAGCGATATGGGCCAAAATTTTCACCGGGCTGTTCACCATCTGCCCGACCAGGGCGGGCTGGTCAGCAACGTTCTGGCCGGTGTAGATTGGCTCAACCAGCGTCGCCCCGACGCCCAAACCATTCTGGTCAGCTCATCCGACATTCCGCTGCTAACCGGCGCGATGGTGGACGCCTATCTAGAAACGTGCCGCCCGTATGACAAGGGCATCTATTACAGCTTTATCGCCAAAGAGACGATGGAAGCTCGTTTTCCCGGTTCCAAACGCACCTTTACCAAGCTCAAAGATGCGGAGGTTGCCGGCGGCGACATCCATCTGATCCAACCCTCGTTTGTGGAGGGTAATCGAGAATTATGGGAAACGCTGGCCGCCGGGCGCAAGCAAGCGTGGAAATTGGCCCGCGCCGTCGGCTTCCGAGTATTGTTTAAACTGCTCACCCGCCGCCTTTCGTTTGCCGATATTGAAGGGCTAATCTTGAAGTTGACCGACCATCCCGCCAGTGTGCGGCTTAATCCCTACGCCGAAATGGCGATGGATGGCGACAAACCGCATCAAGTGGATTTATTGCGGGCAGAGATTTCAAGGTTGGAGCGAAAGCAAGAATTAGCGGAATGAGCCGTGATGCCTGGTTGACGCGCGACGAGATTTGGTCGCAAAAGGTAGCGGGTTGGGCCGCAAACGGCCGTGTCCGTCATCCTTTGGCCTGGGTTTTAGCGCGCAGCGGGGACAGCCTGTTTTGGTTGGGGCTAATCGCCCTGCTATTGTGGCAAAAGCAAGAACTGGGCTGGCATTTATTGTGGACGGTGGCAGCGACGGCCGTCATCGTCGGCATCCTCAAAGGTATCTTCAAGCGACAGCGGCCCCAAGAAAAATGGGCCATCGCCACCGACAAATACTCCTTTCCATCGGGACATGCGGCGCGGGCAACGGCCGTCGCCATCACCCTTGCCTTTACATTTCCTGCATACAATCTGCTCTGGCTGTTGTGGGCCATCCTCGTCGCCCTGGCCCGCGTCGCCCTTTCCCGCCATTTTCTCAGCGATGTTGCGGGCGGGTTAATTGTTGGATTAGGTATTGGATTGGGCATACAAGTGTTGATTTGAGGCGTCTTGGGTCTTGCGTCGGGCGTCTTGCGTCGGGCGTCTTACGTCGGGCGTCTTGCGTCTTGCGTCGGGCGTCGCTGAGTAGATTGGAGTTTGTTATGAATTATCAAGATTGGGAAAAGAGCGTTCCAGAAGTTATAACAAGCGATGCCCTATGGAAGATGAAAGTTTACCGACTGGCTTTGTTTGCAACAGATATTGGATGGGAAGATGTTTCCAAACTAGCAAAAGATTTACGCACGCGGAAATTATCTGATCAGTTGTATCGCGCTTTGGGATCGATTGCGGCTAACATCGCTGAAGGCTATAGTCGCAGTTCTGGTAAAGATCGTGTTCGTTTTTATGCCTACTCGCTCGGTTCAGCTCGCGAAGCGCGCGGCTGGCACTATCAGGCGCGTCATCTTTTAGGCGAAGAAGTTGCCCTACATCGCATGGAAATCCTAACTCGAATCGCTCAACTACTGCTTGCCACCATCCCCATCCAACGCCATAAAACCTTCAAAGAAGAACAAACTCATTACACAACGCAAGACGAAAGACGCACGACGCACGACGCAAGACGCACGACGCAAGACGAAAGACGCACGACGCAAGACGAAAGACGCATGACGCAAAACCCCACAACCATCAAAGGAGAATAAATGAAAAACAAATACATCGCCATCGAAGGCGTCATCGGTGTAGGCAAAACAACATTGGCCCGGTTACTGGAACCTCATTTTAACGCCGCTGTTCTGTTAGAAGTATTTGAAGAAAATCCGTTTCTAGCCAAGTTTTACCAGGATCGGGAACGGTATGCGTTTCAAACGCAGCTTTTCTTTTTGCTCAGCCGTTATCATCAGCAGCATCAGGCGGTTCCGGAAGCGCTGCGGCGCGGCGCGCTCATTTCGGACTATACGTTTGCCAAGGATGAGTTGTTTGCCTGGCTAAATTTGAAGGATGACGAGCTGGCGATGTACGGCCGTGTCCATGCCGCGCTGGGTGAAAAAATCCCCAAACCCGACCTCATCGTCTACCTGGACGCCGCCCACGAAGTGACCATGCGCCGCATTATGCTGCGCGACCGGCCTTACGAGCGCGACATGGACCCCAACTACATCAAAGAGGTGGCCGCCGCCTACAAAGCATGGCTGTCTAATTTGGAAGACACGGCCGTTCTCACCATAGACACCACCGACCTCGACTTCCTCGCCAACGAAGCCGACTTAACTCACGTCATCAACCTGATTGAAGAGGCGTTGGCCCAAAACGGCCTGCCCGAACCGGCTCCAGACCAAAAACAGATGGCCCTGCTGCAACAAGGTCAACTCAACGGTTTCCAGCAATTTCATCGCCAACTGGACGCCGCCAAATCATTCGACCCCGACCTCTTTTTCAATTATGTGCTCCTCACCGAAGAAATGGGGGAAATCGCTGCCGAACTGGTGCAGATTTGGCGGGATACAAAAATATTGACGGAAGACGGCCGTTCCCCCGCCGCCGCCCGCCAGGAAGCCATCGCCACCCACAAAGCCGCCCTCCGGGATGAACTGGCCGACCTGCTCGCCTACACGCTCAAACTAGCCAACTATGCCGGTATCGACCTGGACGCCGCCTACCGCGAAAAAATGACCCGCAATATCGGCCGTTC
>JANTGY010000443.1 GCA_024762695.1 Anaerolineae bacterium | reverse complement strand
CGAATGCGGTGCTGCATCTGCTGGCGATGGCGCGGACGGCGAATGTGGAGCTAACGCTGAATGATTTCCAGACGATTAGCGACCGGACAGCGTTTTTAGCGGATTTGAAGCCCAGCGGCCGCTATGTGATGGAAGATTTACATGCGGTAGGCGGCACGCCGGCTGTGATGAAGCGGCTGCTCAAGCATGGCCTGCTGCATGGCGACTGCCTGACGGTGACGGGTAAGACGCTGGCCGAAAATCTGGCTGATTTGCCGGATTTGGCGGCAGGACAGGATATTATTCATCCGTTTTCCAACCCCATCAAAAAGAATGGACATATCCAAATTTTGTTTGGCAACCTGGCCCCCGACGGGGCTGTCGCCAAAATCACGGGCAAAGAAGGCACGCGCTTTTCTGGCCCGGCGCGGGTTTACGATTCGGAAGAGGCGATGCTGGCCGGATTGGAACAAGGGCAGATCCAGAAGGGGGATGTGGTCGTCATCCGCTACGAAGGGCCGAAGGGCGGCCCCGGTATGCCGGAGATGTTGACGCCGACAAGCGCGATTGTGGGGGCTGGGCTGGGGAAGGATGTGGCGTTGTTGACGGACGGCCGTTTCTCTGGCGGCAGTCATGGTTTCATCGTCGGCCACATCACTCCCGAAGCGCAAGAAGGCGGCCCCATCGCCCTGGTGCGCGACGGCGACACCATCACCATCAATTCAGTGGCTAACAGTATCGAAGTAGCCGTTCCCGATGAGGAATTGGCAGCCCGTCGCGGCGAATGGACGGCGCCGCCTTACAAACACACGCGCGGACGGTTGTACAAATACATCAAGAACGTAAAGTCGGCCTCAGAGGGATGTGTGACGGACGAATAAGATGTCTAGCATTATTGTGTTGATAATCGTTGCCATTATTGGCGGCGTGGCCGTTACTTTGCAAGCCCAGTTTATGGGGACGATGGATCAAAGCCTGGGGACGGTGGAGAGTGTGTTCATCACTTATGGCATTGGCGGTCTTCTGGTTGGCGTAACAATGTTGTTCATGCGTGGCGGCAATTTACAGGCCTGGCGAAGTGTGCCGCCTTACGCATTATTGTCCGGTGTAGCTGGATTGATTATTGTAGGCAGTATCGGTTATGTTACGCCGCGGCTGGGGCTGGTAGCGACTTTTACTATTTTTATCGCTGTCCAATTTATTTCGGCATCTGTGATGGATCATTTTGGCTTGTTGGGGGCAGCGGTACGGCCGATTGACCTTTCTACATTGGTGGGGATGGTGGTTGTGCTGGTGGGGGTCTGGTTGATTATTCGTTGATTGGAGAACGGCCGTCCCCTGCGGACGGCCGTTCTCATCATCTTTCCTAAGGAATCGGGCCGGTTTCTTCCAAAATTACTTCGCCCTCATTCGTTGTAACATCGTATTTTGTAATGCGGTGAATCGCTTCAGTGTCGCTGATCACTTCCCATTCTTCCCGCTGCGATAAAACAGGGTTTCCATCCACAAGCAGGTAGGTATCCTCGCCAAAATAGCCGGCTCCCGCCCGCCAACCAGAGCGGATTTCATTGTTGCCGATGAACTCCGGCGATGTGATTGGCCCATAGGCTTCGTTAAAGACAAACTGACTGCTGGCTGGATCATAAATGTAGTAAAGGTAGGGGATGTTGGCGCCCGCCGGCAAGAACTCGATGAAGCGGAAATCGTCATAGCCGTCATAATTCATATCTTCAATGGTAAGGCCATAATTGACCACTTCAGACGGAGCGGCCGTTTCTTGGGGGACATCGATTGTTTGCAGCGCCGGCCCCAATCCTGCGGCAAGTTCAATCATATCTACATCAACGGCCGTTGGATTGTTTTCTACCGGCTTACCAAAGAAGTAAAAGCAGATGTCGCCTTGCGGCGTTAAGGTCTCCGGGAAGCAGTTTGCTTGCAGTCCGCTGGCGTTAGCCGGCACGTATATTTTGCGCCCGACGACCAACAGAGAGACAGGGTTGGCGCGCTGCAAAATCATTGTCGTGGTTGCAAACTGCTGCGCGATTGATGTCCAGGTGTCTCCGGTCTGGATGGTGTACTGTTCCACACAGGGCGGGCCGTAAATTTGGCCGACGCTCCCGATGTTAGGCGCCAAGACTGTTTCGCCGGGCTTGATCATGTTGGGATTTGACAACTTCGGATTGGCCTGGAGCACAGCTTTGTAATCAGCGCCATAGCAGCGGGCGATTTGCATGAGCCATTCGCCGCTTGAAACTTTATGTTGAATGGTTGAACCGGGGACAAGGTTGGCGGCCATTGGCGGATCAACGACTGGCGTTGGCGCTTCAGTCTCCGGGGTTGGGATGGGTGATACGGCTTCTGGTTCGGGGGTGTCGGCGGGGGAAACGGCCGTGTCCGGTTCCGCAGCCGGAGCCGCTTCTTCCGGCGTTGGGCCATCTTCAGGTAGGACAGGGTTTTGCTCAGTGGAATCTATGGTTGGGGCGTCAGCGGTATTTATACAACCAGCAACTAAGAACGGTACCATTATGATCAGGAAAAAGGGAATAAAAATTCGCCGCTTCATCTTTCAACCTCCGTTATCATATCAAGCAAGACTAAAAACCCCCAGATTGATGGTAGACTATTTTACTGAAAGGCGCTACTTCTGAATTCCAGGACTTTTCCAAACTCATAATAAATTTATCAGTTTGGGCAATGCTGCGCGTCAAACTTATATTTTGTGAGCCGGGTATTACCCGCATGAGGGCGCTTCGCGCCCCGTGCGGGTGTGGGCAAAGGGGTTTTTCAATTTTGGGGTCTTTGACCCCAAAAATTGAAAAACCCCACTCCCCTTGGCGTCGCCAGGCGCGCAGCGCCGAGGCGACGCCCCTAAAGATTGGTCATTAGTTAGTGTCTTTAGTTTTTCGCCACCCCCTTGTAGATGATGTATCGGGAATTGGAATTCCCGATACCTACTCGAGAGGAAGTTGCGGGAATTC
>JANTGY010000442.1 GCA_024762695.1 Anaerolineae bacterium | reverse complement strand
CATTAGACAGTTTGTTGGCGAATAAGATGCGGGCGGTGTTGACGATGTTGGGGGTGATTATTGGCGTGGCGGCCGTGATCTCTCTCATGTCCATCGGCAATGGATTGAACGCCTCCATCACCGGCGAAATTCAATCCATCGGCACGAATTTGCTGATGATCTCTACGGATGCTGACAACAGTGATGGCTACCAAGCGTTGAGTATATCGGACGTGAATGCACTGTCCGATTCATTGAATACGCCCGCTTTGGGCGAAGTGGCGGCAGCAGTACAGGGCAATCAGGAAGTTATTAACGGCAGCAATTCCAAACAAACGACGGTGAGCGGCATCACAGCCAATTACTTGCTGGTCAATAATTTGGAAGAATTTGAGAGCGGTGGCGGCATCACGCAAGATGATGTGGATACAAATGCCCGCGTAGCCATTATAGGGCACGAAGCCGCGATAGATCTGTTTGAAGAGGAATATCCCATTGGTCAATCGATAAAAATTAATGGGGTTAGCTACGAAGTAATTGGTGTTTTGGCTGAATCGGGCAGCGGTTTTGTTAATTCAGATGGCGACGTTTTTGTGCCTATCTCTACCGCGCAAAGTCGGTTGTACACGGCTCGTACTCGTGAAGGGGAGAAGGCGGTATCGATGATTTCAGCGATGGCTGTCAGCGAAGAGATGACGGATGCGGCGATTGAGCAAATTACGGAAACGCTGCGGCGGCAGCATGACATTATTTACGCGGCCGATGATGACTTTTCCATCTTCAGTCAGGCCGACTTGCTGAGTACGTTTGACACGATTACGGCCGCTTTGACGGCGTTCCTGGGCGCGATTGCCGGGATTTCGCTGGTCGTGGGCGGGATTGGCATTATGAATATCATGTTGGTGAGCGTGACGGAGCGAACGCGGGAAATCGGCATCCGCAAGGCTGTTGGGGCGATGAAGCGGGATATTCTGGCTCAGTTTTTGCTAGAATCGGTGTTTTTGAGCGTCTTGGGCGGCTTTCTGGGGATTGTGCTGGGCTGGCTGGTCTCCCGCGTCGCCAGTAATTTAATGGATTTTGAGACGATTGTGGATGCGGGCACGGTGTTGATGGCGACTGGTTTTGCAACGGCCGTCGGTCTCATCTTTGGCATCTATCCGGCGTGGCGGGCAGCCGATTTACGGCCGATTGAGGCGCTGCGGTATGAGTGAAATTATGCGTCATTCAGCCCAATCTGCCGGCTGAATGACGCATAATCAACAGCTATTTTTTGAATGGGCGCTGCCATTACCCGGTCGCTTAGCGGATACGATTTTGTTCCAGGGTAGATGACCAGTAACCGATCCAACGCCAAATCTTCCAAAGCAATACGCATTGAACGGGTTAACCGGGGCGCGTCTACCCGTTTGCATTCGATGCCCAGGCGACGGCCGTTCTTAAATAAGAGTAAATCTAATTCGGCCCCGCCATGCGTCGCCCAAAAATAAGCGTCGTCCGGTTGTACGGCCGTTAACGCCTCTTCAATGACATAGCCTTCCCATGACGCGCCTGATTTGGGGTGCGTTAATAAATCGCGCTGTGAACGAATGCCTAATAATTGGTGCAGCAATCCTGTGTCTCGAAAATAAATTTTGGGCGATTTGACCTGTCGTTTCTTCAAATTAGCGTGCCAGGGTTGTAGTTGCCGCGCCATAAACACATCGCTCAGCACGTCTAAATACCGCCGCGCCATTGGCTGTGACACGCCTAATGACCGCGCCAGTTCGGCCGCGTTCCAGATTTGGCCGTGATAATGAGCCAGCATCGTCCAGAAACGCAGCAAGGCGTAAGCGGGAATCTGAATGCCCAGTTGGGGTAAATCACGTTCCAAAAATGTTTGCACAAAGTTTTTGCGCCAGACAAAACTATCTTCATCTGAACGAGCCAGGAAAGATAAGGGGAAACGGCCGCGCAGCCAATGCTGTGACTGCAATTTCTGCCCAGCTTCAGCCAAACTGAAACCGGACATCGTGATGATTTCCATGCGCCCGGCCAATGTTTCCGAAGATTGCCGCAGTAAATTCAGCGATGCGCTGCCTAGTATTAAAAATTTAGCCGGTAAAGGATCGCGATCGGTTAATACGCGCAAAACAGGGAATAGATCGGGCCGGCGTTGTACTTCGTCAATAACGATCAAGCCGTCTAAATCACGTAAAGCTGTCATTGGCTGTTCTAAACGGGCGATACTCACCGGGTCTTCCAGGTCGAAATAATTAATTGAGTCCGGTTCCACAAAGGTGCGCGCTAATGTTGTTTTACCGCACTGGCGCGGCCCGGTTAACACGACAACCCGGCTGCGGCGTAAGGCGGTTGCAATCTGGTTGGAAATAGCAGGTCTCGGTATCATAATTGTAGTATACCATGAAATTTCAAAGTCGCTGTTTTGATTTTCCTGGTTTTTAATCCCGCATAAACTGCACGAGGTCTGCATAATTTTTGCAGATTTTTAGTCTATGCTTGAAGAATGAATGGCAATGAGAAACGGCCGTATCAAAATAACCGCGCGCGTCGTCGTGAAGATGACCGTAACTATCTGTGGATGGTTCTATTCACGTTGGTCGCGGTTGGCGGCGGGCTGATTGGGTTAATTTGGGGGCCGGCGGCGCTGCTGACTTCGCTGCCGTGTCTGCTGGGCGGCGCGGCGCTGATTTTTGTGCCCTGGGGGCTGTTGACGGCCGTTGAGAAATGGCGCGACAACCTGGAATAATCGTTAGGGCCTTAATTTGACGAACAGCAGTGAAACGGACATGATAGAAGGCGATGGTAAAGCAAAGGATTCTCGTCGTTGACGACGATAAAGAAGTAGTACGCCTGATGCGGGCGTATTTGGAACAGGCCGGGTATGGGGTGTTGACGGCGTATGATGGGGAAACGGCCGTGCACATGCTGCGCCGCGAAAAACCAGATTTAGCCCTGCTCGATCTGATGCTGCCCGGCAAAGAC
>JANTGY010000441.1 GCA_024762695.1 Anaerolineae bacterium | reverse complement strand
GCGGATTGGGCGCGGCGGCGGCGCGGATGGCGGCGGCAATGGGGGCCAATCTGGCTATCACAGCTCGCTCGGAGACGGGGCTGGCGGCGGTGGCGGCGGCCATTCGCAGCGAGGGCGGCGCGGTGTTGGTTGCGCCGGGGGATGTGACAGACACGGCTTTCCCGGCCCGTTTGCTGGCCCAAATCAGCGAACGGTACGGCCGTCTCGATGCCCTCATCAACAATGCCGGAATGCTGGAACCGGTTGCCAAGATAGCGGATGCGGACACGGCCGTTCTCCGCCAAAACATCGCCGTCAACCTCATTGGCCCAATGGCGCTGACCCAGGCTGCCCTGCCCTACTTGCGGCAGAGTCGGGGGCGCGTCGTTAACGTTTCCAGCGGCGCGGCGGTGAAGGCGATGCCCGGCTGGGCCGCCTACTGCGCCGCTAAGGCGGCCCTGAACCATTTTACGCGGGTGTTGGCGGTGGAGGAACCGGAAATCACAGCGATTGCCGTGCGTCCCGGCGTGGTAGATACGGCCATGCAGCGCGTCATTCGGGAAGAAGGGCGCGCGGGGATGCCCGCCGACGTACACGCCCGCTTCATCCATTTCCACGAGCAAGGCGACCTGCTGCCGCCGGAACGGCCCGGCCGCGCTCTGGCGGCGTTAGCCTTGTATGCGCCGCCCGCATGGAGCGGCGAATTTTTGAATTGGGACGACGAACGGGTGCAAGCGCTGCCTAATGCCTGCGAAAAATGAAAAGAAAATACGGTAGCACAAATCATCCTCAAACTGGTATCATAATAGGCAAAATCGTTACTGAACCCGTCCTGTTTTTATTAAATGGAGGCAAACATGACCCAAGTTGATCCCACAGCTTTACGAAAAGCATTAACCACCTACTTTAATGAAGGTGAATTACGCACGCTCTGCTTTGACCTAGGCATCAACTACGAAGACCTGGGTGGACGAGGTAAAGCGGAAAATGCAGCCGAGTTAGTCACATATGCGCAGAGACACAACTTTTTAGACAAGTTAGCCTATTTTGTGCAAGACGCACGGCCACATGTCAAACTCAAAACAACCAAATCAGAAATTTCAACCAGGGAAACCGATCCACAAGCAACTCCGCAACCAAACACGGAAATTCATATTCATGGCAATGTGACCGGTTCAGCCATTGGCGGTGGAACCGTTCAAGCTGACAACATAGCGGGCAACAGCATTACCATTGGCAATCAAGATGTTCCTGCCACGTCAGAAGCATTTGCCGAACAGGTGGAAGCGCTGCAAAAATTATTAAAGCAAGCCATCAAACAGAGTGAATTTAGGGATATGCGCGATGCCAAGACGGCCGTTGAAGACCTGCAAGACGTTATCGAAGAAATCCAATCCCCCCAACCGCGCCGCCGCCGACTCACCCGGCGCTTAGAAGACGTAGCCGAAACCCTCAACCTCTCCGCTCAAGTAGCTGATTCGATGGGAAATGTTGGCGCGGCCGTCCTCAAAGCCGCCCCTATCGCCGCCGGACTCATCAAACTAGCGCAGATGGTTTTCTAACCAAACCGATCTCTGGGATGAAGCCGCCCGGAAGTTTTTCGGAAGGAGGGCTGAAAGCTGGAAACGAAAAAGCTAACCGACCTTATTCGGGAACCGAAATTTATCGCTCTAACCCTGGCCAGTTTGGGTGGAATCGTCCTTTTTGTATACATCTTGGTAGAAACCATTCAGGCTGGCAACACTGGCTTCGATAAGCAGTCACTTTGGGATTGGATGGATTTACTCATCGTGCCGCTGCTTTTAGGTGTCGGCATCTGGTGGCTCAACCGCAGCGAAAAAGAAACCGAGCGCGACATCGCCAATTACCGCGCCAGCAAATCAGACCAGCAAGCCTACGTCAACAGCATGACCGATTTACTGCTGAAGCATCATTTACGGCAAGCTCCAGAGGATAACGAAGTACGCAGTATTGCCCGCACCCTCACGCTAACGGTTTTGCCCGGACTAAACGGCAAACAAAAGGCACAGGTATTGTTGTTTCTCTACGAATCGGGGCTGATTGAGCGATCGGCCGTTGTTCAACTCAAAGAAGCCGACCTGCAAAAAGCCAATTTAACCCGCGCCAACTTAAAAAACAGTAACCTACGTCAAACCGATTTGCGTCAGGCCACTTTGGTACGCACCAACCTATTCCGCGCCATTTTGCAGCAATCCCGCATGCAAAAAGCGGATCTAACCGGAGCCATTCTCATGGAAGCCAATTTGCGCGAAGCCAATCTGCGCGGCGCCACCCTGCGCGAAGCCGTTTTGCGCGATACTGATTTGCGCTGGGCCGACCTGGGGCAAACTGATTTGTCCGAAGCCAATTTACAAGAAGCAGACCTACGCCGCGCCGATTTGCGCGATGCGAACTTCGCCGATGCGGTTCTGATTGACACCAATTTACGCGATGCCCAGGTGACGTTGACCCAATTACATGCGGCCCGGCTGCTGCAAAACATTACCTTGCCCAACGGCGACAGGTATACGACTCCGCCCGCTGCCGCCGTTCAGGCTGTTCTCGGTGACGCGACGCTAACGGCCCCCGCTTCGACCGGAAACCCATCAGATGAGACGGCGAGCGATGAGTGAGGATACGAACCGCCCTAGCAGCGCCAACATCGATGGCGATGTCATTGGATCGGCCGTTGGCGGCGGCAATGTTCGCGCACGCAACATCGCCGGGGGCGACATTCACGAACACCATCATTACCCCGAAGGAACGCCCCAATTCCCACGGGACAACCTGCCCCCGCCCAACCCCAACTTCACCGGGCGGCGGGATTTACTGGAAGCCATTGACGCCAACTTTGCCCCAGCCCCCAGCCCCCACTCCCCAGTCGTCATTTCTCAGGCGATTGCCGGGATGGGCGGGGTAGGCAAAACGCAGGCGGCGCTGGCCTACGCCCACGCCCACAAGCGCGACTACGACCTGGTCTGGCTGCTGCGGGCGGATGAGGCGGCGGCGCTGGATG
>JANTGY010000440.1 GCA_024762695.1 Anaerolineae bacterium | reverse complement strand
CATTTTCATTTATTTGATGGTGGGCAATTGCCCGTGTTGTCTCCTGTAACAAAATATGGATGCCTGCCTTCGCAGGCATGACAAGCCGACTACTGAAGAACCGTGCGTTTGTTTACTGCTCCGATAACGTTACCGTCGGGGTCGCGGAAGCAGTTAGATTGGAGAGGCGTTGCCGAGTCGGTGCGCTGCACAAATCCAGCGATTATTTCGATGTTGCAAGATTGAATGTGAACGGTGACCTGGAAAAGGGGAAGGGCCATTACAAAACAAATATCGGTTGATCCAGGCGTAGGTCGCTGCGCCTTCGTCTCGAATTCCTGCCCAGCCTGGTGGGATTGATTTTATGGGAACCGCAGTGGAAAGCGGTCCCGTTGCCAAATCTCACAACCTTCACAATGGTAGACGGCATAAGCCGCATCAAAATCGGCCACAGAAAACAAAACTAACTATTGGAATCATTCCATGTCAGGCACAATCCAATTATCTACCCAGTCGGCCGCGCGGGGCATACCGCTGGCAAAAGCGGCTTTGCGGATGGCGGCCACATCCACCGGAACTCGTCGCAGCTCAATGTTGACGACGCCTCCCGTCCAATTAAGAAAAGCGTACTCCGCCCAGGGCAGGATGCGTGGTTCGCCAGTGAAAGGCATCATTTCAAACGGCATTCCCACGCTGCCCACGTTGATGATGGTTTGCCCTTTGTGCTGGCGCAGCATTTGGACATGGGTATGACCGCAAGCCATGATGGTCGCTTTATGACCGGACAACATTTCGTCTAACTCATCGGGCGGCGTGGTAGCCAGGATATTGTCAATATTGGATTTGGGCGAGCCGTGAAAACAAAGCAGGGTTGAGCCATCTTCGAGCGAAACTTCGGCGAGAGGCATAAAGGTGCGTAAAAAGTCGAAATCGGAGGGCAGCAACTGCTCGGCGCACCAATTGATGGTGTCGGCAAACCAATCCAGATTCATATACGTTTGGCTTAGCTCTGGTTTGAGAAGAAAGGTATCGTGATTGCCAAGGATGATTTTGATGTCCAAATCAATGAGACGCTCCATCACTTGGCGCGGCTGCGGGCCGAGGGTGGCGACATCGCCCAGGCAGATGATTTGGTCTACCGACTCGTGTTCCAACGCGTCCAGGACGGCTTCAAAGGAAATGAGGTTCCCATGAATGTCGGAAATTAACGCTATGCGCATAGCTTCATTTCCTGACTGTGAGAACTGTATGGCAATCTAAGCATACTTAATTTTAGCTTTTCGAGCGTTGTCTTACAACTTCGTAAAGCAGAAGCGCGGCGGCGACGGATAAATTGAGACTGTCGGCGATGCCGTTCATGGGAATCATCACTTGCTCGTCGGCGGCGTCTAGCCATTCGGCGCTGAGGCCGTGTGCTTCGCTGCCCATAACAAGAGCGACGGGGCCGGTGAGGGAAACGGCCGTATACGGCACAGTCGCCGCCGGCGTTGTGGCAATAATGCGGATAGCGCGCTGCTGCAACCAATCAATGACCTGATTGTTTGCTTCAGATACAGTGGGCACGGCAAATATCGTCCCCAAACTGGCCCGCACCGCGTTGGGATTATACAAATCAGGGTTGTGGGCTGTTTTGGTATGGCTCAGAATAACGCCATCGGCGCCGGCGGCGTCGGCTGTGCGCAGGATGGCGCCAAAATTACCCGGCTTCTCGACGCCTTCGACGACGGTGAAAAAAGCGGGCGATTTAACGGTTAACTCAGCCAAAGCTCGCTGCCAATAGGGGACGACCAGCAGCAGCCCGCCGCTGTCTTCCCGGTAGGCCATTTTGGCGAAGATGTCGGGGGTGACGGTGAAGAGTTGAACAGGGTGAGTTTGGGCGAGTTGACGGAGGTGGGCGACGGCCGTTTCAGCTTCATTGCCGCTTATTAATTCTGGGCAAACAAACGCTTCCTGAGGGATAACTTGCCGCTGTAAAGCGCGAGCCGTTTCCCGCGCTCCTTCGACCACCGTCAAACGCTGGGCGTCCCGCTGCCGTCGCTGTCGTAACTTGACGACGTTTTTGACACGGCCGTTTTGGTGGCTGGTGATTGACGTGAACATAAGTTGGTAGAAGCAGGTAAGAAGAAGAATGGAATAAAAGCGCGCTCTGCTTCCTTCGCTAAATTTCCCCAGTTAACAGGATAAATCCTGGCGCCATCTTTTGATGGGTAACAGCATTCTGATATTCACGAGCAAAAAAATGCAAAATTTGATGGAATACAGCGTCATAAAACGGCGCTAATTCATCTTGTTTGCCCTGTTTATCTTCGTGAATGCGAATTTCTTTGCCTTGCTGGCCTAATTTGACGACGAAGTGCGGCCCAATTTTTTTGATGAAAAAGCTCATCAGAAAAGGCAGCGGGTTAGAGCCGCCTGGCTCTTCAGCGGTCAATTCCACGCCAAAATGCCAGAATGATTCGTCATCCATCCGCATGGCGCCGGCCAGGGCATAGAAACGATCATTAGGGTTTATTTCCTCGCCTAAAGGAATGTAGGTGATCTCTTGCGTATGAGGCCACTCGAAATAATCAATCATTCCATCTATGAGTGAACGGGCAAAGTTGCGGCAGTCGCTTTCATAATCCAGGAAGGTCTGACGCGATTTTTGGTAAACTTGGCTTACTTCTTCAAATTTGGACATAGGTGTTTCTCTCTTGGGTTTGATCTGGCATCATTTTTAATGACACTTTATTCGATTTTGGGCGGTTTGGCAAGGAGGACTTCAAGGGCATTGGCCCACTGCCATGAATGAAAAGTGGGGATTAGGGGATTGGGGAATTTTTCATCAAACTAATCCTTTACGCCCCACCATTTTTCAGAAGAGTCGCCACGCGGTGCGACCGCGCCACGAATGAATGAAAACCGTAGCGCGAATTGGTAAAGGGTGTGTTTCATCTCAGTTGATGTATCGGGAATTCGTTAGCGTCACGAAGTTTTCGCCACTAATGAATCGCATGTTGCGGGAATTGGAATTCCCGC
>JANTGY010000439.1 GCA_024762695.1 Anaerolineae bacterium | reverse complement strand
TTCTTGCAGCGGCGGCTGCGCGTTGGCTATCCACGCGCGGCGCGCATCATGGAACATCTTTACGAAATGGGGCTGGTGGAAGACCCGAAAGCGGGCGGCAAAACGCGGCGCACGTTTGTGGATGAAGACGCTGAAGACCCGTTAGGCGACTTCTTAGATAAGCAAGAAGAGTGATTGACCTTAGCGTTGTTCCTTTATAAAAAATATCCCCTGTCATTCCCGCGCAGGCGGGAATCCACTCCTGTAAACAAGATAGATACCTGCCTTCGCAGGTATGACAACTACAGTTCAAAGTTGATAAGGAACAACTTTATGATTGCTCTTTGCGAGCCGCCAATTCCGCCTGAATTTCGGCGTGCCGTTGGCGGGTAATGGGGTATTTGTACACGATGGGGAAGCTGAGCAGCAAAATTACAGCCGGAACAATGCTAATAAAAAAGCGCAGCGCTAATTGCACCGATTCTGGCTGCACAGGAACCAGTTCGCCCGGCGCGGCATTGATGTAGCCAGCCCAATCGAAAATCAGATTGGCGATGGCTAACCCCAAAGATATGCCCAGCTTTTGCAAGAAGACGAAGAAGCCATAATAAATCCCTTCACGGCGCAGACCGGTGTTCAATTCATCTAAATCCACCACATCGGGCAGCATACTCCAGGGAATCAGATAAGCTACGCTGGCTCCGGCCCCCGCCAACACGGCCAACACGACAAGAAAGAGCATTTGCCCTGGTTGGACGAAAAACAAAACCAGTTCCACAATAATCCAAAAAGTCACGCCGATAAAGTAGACATGACGTTTACCAATGCGCTGGCTCACTTTTGTCCAGACCAGCAAAAAGAGGAAGATGGAAATTTGCAGAGCCATCGCCAGCGTGATGAACTGATCTTCGGCGCCTACCCAATAGCGCACATAAAGCAGCATATTGGCTTGTACAAATTGGATTGCCAGCCAAGACATCAAATAGATGGCCGTTACCATGACAAAGGCACGATTACTGAAGGCGATGCGGACGCCTTCAATAAATCCCGGTTCTTTTTCGTTTGTATCTTTGCTGTAGGTTTCTTTGATGGCGGCAAAGGTAATGAAGTTGGTGACGATTATGACGATGCCCATGATGGCGGCGCTGATACCGTAGCCAGTTTGGACGACATCAGTTGATTTTAGAATGGCATCGTGTACCAGCAGGGCCATCGTGCCGCCCAGGATGGAGAAGCTGAAGCGGAAGGAGTTGAGGCTGGTGCGTTCGGTGTATTCAGGGGCGATTTCTGGGGTGAGGGCGGTGTAGGGGACGTTGACGGCCGTTAATGCCGTATCAAGCAGCCAGGCCACGACCAAATAGTAAAAAAACAGCCCTGTGTTTCCCCAGGCGGGGACTTGCCATTGCAAGAACCAGGCTAACCCAAAGGGAACGGCGCCAAATAACAGCCACGGCCGTCGTCGGCCCCAGCGTGTATTTGTCCTGTCTGTCAGCGCGCCAATGATGGGATCGTTAACGCTGTCCCAAATTTTGACCAGAAGAAAGATGAGGGCGACTAATGACGGCCGTAAACCCGCCACATCCAACAAAAACGCATTCAGATAGAAACCCGACAGTGTTGCCACCAACGCTGGGCCGACATCTCCAATGCCATAAGCCAGCTTGCGGACAAAGTTTAGCTTGGGAACATTCGGTTCATTTGACGGTGATTCTTGTGCGCTCGCCATAAATTTCTTCCCATTTCTTGTATCATCCTGTGGTGATCAAAGGTTGTGGGTTACAACCACATATTCACCAACGCGGCCTTGTCCACATCCGGCGCTTCATATACTTTATCTCCATTTACCGAAATTGTCTGCCCTTCGCTAACCTGATCCCAAAGACGGCCGTGCGTGAAAACATGCATACCGGCCATTGCTCCAGAGTCTTGGACACGTCCGGGCAGAGCATACTTTAACCACGCTTCCCGTTCTGTCAACGCGCCAACGTCCCGGATGTCTACATTGGGCGGCACAGACGGCGTGGCATAACCCGGCCAGGGTTTATGCCAATCGCCTTGATTGTTAGGGATGGCAATCAACTGCACATCTTGCGCTGCCAGGGCTTTGTAGGCAGCTGGATACCAGGCATCGGCGCAAATAAGGACGCCCAATCGCCCCGCCGGAGTGTCGTAAACGGGCAAATCGGCGGTTGAACCCGGTTGCAAGAAGCTTATTTCATCAAGTACGGGGTTGTTTTTGCGGGTGATGTGGGGGTGGATACGGCCGTCATTACCAAACACGCACGACACATTTTGTAATCCGCCACGACCCGGTTGGAGACGGCCGTTTACCAATTGCGGTTCTGGCAAAAAAATAGAACCGGCCACAATCGTCACTTCATATTGACGGGCCAAACGCGAGAATGTTTCCTGATAAATTCGAGCCATCGGCTTCGCCTTCATGCGAAACAGGGCGTCCACGATGCGATCCTGCCCTTTGGCGCGGAGCAGCGCCGCCCCAAAACGGAGCAGGTTGTGCCGGATCATACGTTTGATTGCTTCGTCTGTTGTTTGGGCTTGGAAGATACTGGCGTGTTCACCGGCGACAAGTAACCAGGCGCCAATATGTTCGGGGAAAATAACGATACTGTTGGGGCGCAGCCATCCTTCAGCTTGGGCGGCGGCCATGTAGCCATCCAGTTGGATTTGGAACTGAAGAGGCGAGGCGTAGTCAACGGCCGTCAGCGCCGTTTGTACACCGACCAGATTACCCTGACCGTTATCGCGCCCATAACTTTCTACAGCCTCGATCAACGGCATGGTTTGTACGGTTTGAGAAGATTGAGCCATTATTCCAGTTGCCGATCCTTCCCCGAATAATCATTTTCAAGCGCATTATAATGTTGGGGCGCCTAAAGACAAAATGTTCATCGAATTGCGCCCCTCGGTAGACCATAAAAAGTATTTTGATAAAAAATGCGCTAATTCTTTGTGGTTTACTCAGGGAAAACGGGAGAACCATTGTTTTCCTAATTCAAATGACTTTCCCGTTTTCAC
>JANTGY010000438.1 GCA_024762695.1 Anaerolineae bacterium | reverse complement strand
GACTACGCGAATAACCCCGACATCCAACTGACCGGCTTCAGCCACGATCCAGATGTGATTGGCGGCCATTACGCCCATGCCACCCTGTTCGCCATCTACTTTCTGGGGCGCTTTGGCGAAGAGGCGACGCAAACATTGGTGCGCCACCCTGAAAATGGCGCGTCCGGTTTTGCCGCAGCATTGGACGAGTTGGGCGCCGATCTCTCCTTCGATGATTTATTCGCCGATTGGACGGCAGCCAACTATCTGACCAGTATCGGACGCAGCGGCGGCGTTCATCAATACATCAACCTCGCCATTCCCGCCATCAAACCGGAAACCATCCGTCGTTTTCCGGCCAGCGGCGCGGGTACGGTCAATCAATACGGAGCCGATTACATCAAAATCCACAACGATGCGCCGGTGACGGTGACGTTTACTGGCTCGCAGCAGGTTGATTTGGTTGACGCCGTACCGCACAGCGGCAGCGCTTTCTGGATGAGTTTGCCAGGAGATCAGGCGGATATGACGTTGACACGGCCGTTTGACCTCACCGGTTTAGACTCGGCTGCATTGACATTTTGGACGTGGTACGAGATTGAGTCGGGTTGGGATTATGGCTACGTGGCGGTATCGGTGGATGACGGCCGTTCCTGGACGCTCCTCGAAACCCAATCTACCACGACCGATAATCCTGAAGGCAACAATTTTGGCCCTGGCTACACTGGCGTCAGCGGGAACGCTGAATCCCCCACCTGGGTGCAAGAAACGGCCGATCTCACGCCCTACGCCGGGCAAAACATCCTGCTGCGCTTTGAATACGTCACCGACGACGCCGTGCATGAGCAAGGCTTCCTGATTGACGACATCGCCATCCCGGAACTCAATTATCTGGGCGACGCCGAAACGGATGGCGGCTGGACGGCGGCCGGATTCGTCCGCACCGGTCACATTTTGCCGCAAAGCTTCATCGTCCAGCGCATCCTCCTTGGTAAGCATGACATACAGGTTGAACGATTATCTTTGGATGAGAATCAACGCGGTCAATGGACTTTCCCTCTGGACAAGGAAACGGATGAAGCTATTCTTATCATCAGTGGCAATACGCCGGTAACAACGGCGACGGCCGTTTATGAAATTGAAGTGGCGAAGTAGCGAAGTGGCAAAGTAGCGAAGTGGCAAAGTAGCGGAGTAAGGGATCAAGAGCCGGGGACTGGGGGACCCCTCTACATTGGTTAATGATGGTAGAGGGGCCTCCCAGGCCCCGGTTTCTCACAAAAAACAATGAACGAACAAATCAATTCAACAAACAACTCAAACAAAATCGCGTTTTATGTCATGGGCGGCTGTCTGCTCATTGCCTTATGCCTGGCTTGTATCGTAACGGTTGGCGCCAGCGGGCTGGTCTGGTACATGGTTCAGGCAGAAACGGCCGTCGCAACGCCAGTTTCGGAAGTCATTGAAATCCCCACCACCGCTCCCAAAACTACCACCCCCATCCCGCCCACGCGGGAAACAGCGCCGCCCGAAATTGACACCCCACCCACGCTGCCGCCTACGGAATCCGCTGACCCAACGGCCGTCCCCTCCCCCATCCCCTCCTTAGCCATCGCCGTTCCCAACAACATCATCCAATCCCCTATCCCCGCCGGCGCCTTTGCCAGCCTGGACGCCCTGTTCGCCGCTAATTATCCAGCGCAAGATTACTTTGAGACCGCCAACCGCCTGGGCAATTACAATCTTGCCAACCGCACCACGACCACCGCCCAATACAACTTGGGCGACACCCAAACATTCCAGGTAGATGAAGGCACAATCACCGCTAAACTCGCCGCCGTCACCGACCACCTTTATTTTTGGGTAGACAGCGATTTAGACTACTTGCAGAAAGACATCGCTGCCGCTGCCGAGCGTTTGGAAAACACCTACTATCCTCGTTTATTCAACCTGTTCGGCAACGAATGGCAGCCCGGCGTTGACGGCGACCCGCACTTCAGCATATTACACCTCGCCAGCGACACCAATGCCAGCGAACTCGGTTACTTCTCCTCCACCGACGAATACCCCCGTGAAATGTTCAGCGACTCCAACGAACAAGAACTCGTCTACCTCCTCATGGGGCCGCTGGAACTAGGCGAAGACCTCTACTACGGCACAATGGTGCACGAAGTCCAGCATCTCATTCAATGGCACATGGATCCCAACGAGGCAACGTGGCTCAACGAAGGACTGTCCCAACTGGCCGAAATTTATATGGGATTAGACACAGCCGATACCTACGATTATCTAAAACAACCGGACATCCAACTCAACGCCTGGGATTACGAGGACGATGTCGTAGACGCCCATTACGCGGGCGCATATTTGTATTCGGTCTACTTGTGGGAACAATTGGGCGAAGACGCCATCAAAGAGTTATCCCGCCATCCAGCCAACGGCATGGCCGCCGTCAACGCCATCCTGAAAGGGTTTGACCCCAGCCGTGATTTGACCCAATTCACAGCCGATTGGGCCGCCGCCAATTTCTTGAACGATCCCGCCGCCGGGCCGCTTTACTATTACCACAACCTCGATTTTAGTCGCCCCGATTTTGAACAGCGCACCAAATCGCCTGAGTTTGATGAAGTGAAGGAATTGAATCAGTTTGGCGTGCATTATATTGATTTGGATTTTCGCGGTGAAGCAACCATCACGTTTGCCGGGGATACAGCGCAAAATTTGATTGATTCCCCGCCCCGCAGCGGCAAACAGATGTGGTTTGCGCCGCCTACGGAAGAAGGCGATCAACGGTTAACGGCCGTCTTCGACCTCACCACCCTCGATTCCGCCACCCTCCGCTTTGCAACCTGGTACGACCTGGAAGACGACTACGACTTCGCCTACCTCTCCATCTCCACCGATGGCGGCGCAAGCTGGGAACTGCTTGCCCCCGACCGCGCCCGCCCCGGCGAATACGGCCCGGCGTTTAACGGCCGCAGCGACCGATTCGCCAACAGTCAGGACGGCTGGCTCAAAGAAGCCATCTCGCTGAACAGCTA
>JANTGY010000437.1 GCA_024762695.1 Anaerolineae bacterium | reverse complement strand
CGGCGCCCAAAATGGCCGGAACGCCCAATAGAAAACTAAACCGCGCCGCTGCACTTCGATCCAACCCGCGCAGCAGGCCAGCCGTAATTGTGCTGCCACTGCGCGAAATGCCGGGAAACAAAGCCAGCATTTGGAACAAGCCAACAACCATCGCATCGGGCAAAGTGATGTTTTCCACCAGCTTTTTACCGGACAGTAATTTTTCGCCGACAATGAGGAGAACGGCCGTTACCAGCAAAAATCCCGCCACTACTTTAGGCGCGCCAAACGCTTCTTCAAAAAAGCTCTCCAACGTCAACCCGGCAATCGCCGCCGGAATAGACCCCAGCAAAATGAACCAGCCTAATCGGGATTCGGCCGTCGCCAGCGGCTGGCGCTGCTGCAATCCCGCCAAAACCCCTTTCACAATGCCCCATAAATCCTGCCAAAAATAGATGAGCACCGCCACCAGCGTCCCCTGATGAACAATAGCGACCAACGACAAACTGGGCGCCGGCCATTTGAGAATAGCCGGAACCAAAACAAGATGGCCGGAACTGGAAATCGGCAAAAATTCAGTCGCCCCCTGAAGAATGCCCAGAAGGATTGTTTCCCATAATGTCATAACTATTTCCTTAGGCCAAAGCAAGATAATAATTACCCATTTGTCATTCCCGCGAAAGCGGGAATCCATGTTTTGGGGGGAATGGATTCCTGCCTTCGCAGGAATGACAGACAAAATTTGGACAATTTAAATCTATAAATGACCTTAATTGACTTTGATGGCTCGATTGCAGCCTGGCTTACCTTAATGGAACCGGCTTACAACCCCGCTTGCGACGGCCCAACGACGGGATAATGGCTTAAAAAATCGGCCGCGAATGACGCCAATTCCCCTTGACGGATGGCCGACCGCATTTGCCGCACCAATTCCAGCAAAAAATGGACATTATGCGTCGTTAGCAAAATGTGGCCTAGAATCTCGTTGGCCTTCACCAGATGGCGCAGATAGGCGCGGCTGAAATGGGTGCAGGCATAGCAACTGCATGTTTCATCAACGGGGGCCGGATCGTGCTGGAATTTTGCATTGCGCAGGTTGATGCGTCCGCCTTTAATCAACGCGGCTCCGTTGCGCGCGATGCGTGTGGGCAGCACACAATCGAAAATATCCACGCCGCGCAGAACGCCGTTGACGACATCTTCCGGCGCGCCCACGCCCATTAAATAGCGCGGCTTATCTTTGGGCAGAATAGGGTTCATCACATCTAGTGTGGCGTACATATCCGCTTTCGACTCGCCGACGGCCAACCCGCCGATGGCGTAGCCGGGCAAATCCAATCCCATCAAAAATTGGGCGCTTTCCTCACGCAGATCAGGGAAGATGCCGCCCTGAACGATGCCGAACAATGCCTGATCGTCGCGCGTTTTGGCCTGGACGCAGCGTTCGGCCCAGGCATGAGTGCGCTTGAGCGATTGTTGGACGTAATCCCGGTCGGTGGGCGGCGGGCATTCGTCGAAGGCCATGATGACATCGGCGCCCAAATTTTCCTGAATGGCGACGCTCTTTTCCGGCGTGAAGCGATGGTAGGAGCCATCAAGGTGGGATTTGAAGGTGACGCCGTCGTCGTCTATTTGGCGGGTGTCGCTGAGGCTGAATACCTGGAAGCCGCCGCTGTCGGTGAGAATAGGGCCGTCCCAGCCCATGAATTGGTGCAGTCCACCCAAATCGCGGATGAGTTCATCGCCGGGGCGCAGGTAGAGATGGTAGGTGTTGCTGAGGAGGAGGGTGGCGCCTAAATCGGTCAGGTCGGACGGCCGTAACGCCTTAACCGTCGCCTGGGTTCCAACCGGGGCAAAAACTGGCGTTTCGAGGATGCCGTGCGGGGTGTGGAAACGGCCGTTGCGCGCCCCTGTCCCTTCATCCATTGCGTTTATCTCAAATTCAAACATAACGGCGAATTATACCGTCCTTAAACGTAAAACGTAAATGCCAACATGAGTCGTTTACAGGGTGTTCATAACTTCTTCATAACGGCCGTTTATACTGCCCACAGTTCAGAAAACAACGCCCAGCAACCTGTAAGGACGGGCGATTAAAATAAAGATAAACAGATTTATTGGAGACACAAAAATGAAACGTTACGTAATTGTAGGCATCGCTGTAGTAGCAATTTTGGGTATCGCCATTTCAATGGCCCTCATCAACAACACCGCTCTGGCCGACAAGGCGGACGACAACGGTAGTTTCCTGTTAAATGCAACAGACTCTTCCAGCGAAACGGAAACGGCCGACGAACAAACCATCGAGGCGGCAGCCTCGGCCGCGGGCGAAGTAAATGAAGCGAATGTGGTTGGCGAAACGGCCGTTGCCCCCAACGGCCCTGGCGACAATTTTATTGACGAAGACGGCGACGGCATCTGCGACACCTGTGGCAATACGCCGGGAACTGGCGCTGGCAATGGCGCCGGCAATTTTGTAGATGAAGACGGCGACGGTATTTGCGACGACTGCGGCATTGCTCCTGGAGATGGCACGGGGAATCAATACGGCCGTCAGAGCGCCAATAGCGGTCAAAGCAAAACGGGTAACGGCGGCGGCAACCGGCGCGGCGGCAACGGTGGACAAGGTAATCGCGGTGGTCAAGGAGCCAGTACGCCCTAAATCAAATTGACATTTTACCGAGTAGTTTTCCTTCCTTAAGAAAAGGGAGCGGTCGCAATGACCGCTCCTTTTTCGTTTAGGTAATGGCTCATTTAATGGCCCATTCGGAGAACAGTCTTATTCCCTTAATAATTAAAGATTATTGATGCCGTTTCACCAAATCGGCCAGTAAATCCACATGCGCCGATGAATCGTTTAATGCCGGGATGTATTGATACGCTTCCCCACCTGCTTCCAAGAAAAAGTGACGGTTTTCTTGCGCCATCTCTTCCAGCGTCTCTAGACAATCGGCGGCAAAACCGGGACTGATGGTGTCTACGCTTGCCACGCCGTCTTTGGCCCAGGCGATGAGCGTCTCGTCGGTGTAAGGCTGCAGCC
>JANTGY010000436.1 GCA_024762695.1 Anaerolineae bacterium | reverse complement strand
AAATTGAACTGGCTGCCGGTTACGGCCGTCATCCTCATCACCCTGGCATTATTTCCTTACGGCTGGCTGGCCGAGCGTTGGCAGTTGTTTGGCCGGGCGACTGATTTTATATTTGGCACGGAATTGGCCCATGTGGCGGGGCACTTTATTTTGTTTGCGGCAGTGGGCACGGCCGTCCTCCTCACCTTCCCCCGTTTGCAAACCCGTCCCCGTCTTTATTTTGGCCTGATTGTGCTGGTGGGCTTTTTGCAAGAAGTTTTGCAACTGACGACGTTTAAGGAACGGCCGTTTGCCGCCAATGAACTATTCGACATCACAATTGATGTGTTGGGCGGGCTGGCCGCTTTTTATTGGCTGACGAGAAACCAAAGATTGGAGAGTAGAGACTGATGACTGACGATTCGACCACACAACTGCCCGAGACGAAGCCGACCGAACGACAGGAAAACAAGCCTACGCGACTTCCAGACCGCAAGACCAGCCGACGAATCCTCTGGCTGGCCCTGTTCTTGGGCTGGTGTACCGATTGGCTGTTTCATGCCAAGCCATTGGGCATTTCCTGGCCGCTGTTTATCCTGTTGATTTTGGGCGGCCTGTGGTGGATCGGCCGTTCTGAAGTCGTCCGGCCGGTTTATCGTAATTTGTGGCTGGTTGTGCCGCTGCTGTTCTTTGCTGCGATGGCGATGGTGCGGGCCAATGCGTTCCTGACCGTGATGAACGTCCTGGCGTCGTTGGCGATTCTCAGTTACCTGGCCTATTTTTACGCCGCGGGGCGTGTGGGCAGCTTGACGATGGCCGGCGCATTGAGCTTACCGGCGCGCGTCGGCGCCCACAGCCTGGTTTGGGCCGGGCCGGTTCTGGCTGACAGTGTGGATGTGACGCAATTGGGCAAACACGGCCGTCGCAGCCTCGTTCCCCTTTTGCGCGGCGGACTGCTGGCCTTGCCCGTATTGTTCATCTTTACCCTGCTCCTCACCTCAGCCGACCTCATCTTTGCCGATTATGTTGAAGCGCTGTTTGACCTCGATTTTATTGACGATCTGTTTGAATGGCTGTGGCGCGGCTTTGTCATTTTGCTGGCGGGCTGGGTGTTGGCTGGCGGATTTGTGTACGCGCTGCGGCAAAACGGCCGTACTTCCGACACCTCTCTTCTCGAAACCGCCCTGGAACAAATCGCCCGGCGCATCCCCATCGGCTTCATCGAGACGACGACCGTCCTGGTTTTGGTCAATGTGTTGTTTGCCGCATTTACGGCCGTGCAATTCACCTACCTCTTCGGCGGACGCACTTACGCCGCTTTAGAAGATTTCTCCTACGCCAATTACGCCCGCAACGGCTTCTTTGAACTGGTCGCCGTCGCCGTCCTCTCTTTGTCCCTGTCTCTGTCTCTCAACTGGATAACCCGCCGCGAATCCAAGCGGCAAATCCGCCTTTTCAACGGCCTGTCCAGCCTGATGATTGGCTTTGTGTTTGTGATGCTCATTTCAGCCTTCCAGCGGATGCGCTTGTACGAAGCCGCCTTTGGTTACACCGAACTGCGGCTGATTGTTTACATTTTCATGGGGTGGCTGGCCGTTTTGCTGGGCTGGTTTTTGCTCACTTTGTGGGCGGCGCCGCATCGTTTTGCCCTCGGTTTTATCTTGGCGGCGATGGGTTTCTTGCTCACACTCAATCTCATCAACCCCGACGCCTTCATCGCTCGACAAAATCTGGATCGCTACCTGCGAACCAACGATTTGGACGCCGCCTATCTCACAACGCTTTCGGATGACGCCGCGCCCCAATTGGTGCGTGCGCTCAATCTGGTGCAAATTGACACCCAGTTGGTTCCTGTCCCGGCCTGCACCGGTTATTGGAATGAATCAGAATGGATTTCCGATTATGTGGATTGTCAGGCGACGCCGTATGAGATTTTGCAGGATGAGTTGCACGGCCGTTACCAATCCATGACCGACAACACCGACTGGCAGCGCTGGCAATCCTTCCACTTATCCCGCCATCTGGCCTACACTGCCCTCAACCGCCTGTTCGTGGGCGAATCGTAGCAAAAGAAGTGTGCAGGTGGCGAGTATGCGAGTGGCAAGTGTGCGAGTATTGTTGGCAATACTGACCTGCCACCCGCCATCTGAAACAAGGAGATATGAGTACCTGCTCGTAGTTAGCCACGTAGTCTTCGGAGTGGCGGGCTAACGCTCGACGGTACTCCGTCGCTGAACAGCGCGACTACGTACCTTACTACGAACATATGATACGAGGAGAACCAATGAATAAACGAAAACCCAATTACCAATTACTCATCTTTCTAACCCTTTTGTTCGCTTCCATCGTGGCGACAACGATGGTGGCGGTACGATTTGTGTACAGCGGCGAACTGCGGTTCATTTTCCTGGTGTGGAACTTGTTTTTAGCCTGGCTGCCGCTTTTGTTTGCCTGGATGGCGACGCGATGGCCGGCAACGGCCGTCATCTACGGCCCGCTCTGGTTACTCTTTTTCCCCAACGCCCCCTACCTCGTCACCGACCTGATCCATCTTGGCCGCGCGCCCGGCGCGCCCATCTGGTACGACGCCCTCGTTTTATTCACCTTTGCCCTGACCGGTTTGATATTGGGCGTTTTGTCACTTTACTTCATGCAATCCCTGGTAGCGCGGCGATTTAATAATTGGATAAGCTGGTTCTTCGTCATCATCACAACCGGATTGAGCGGATATGGCGTCTACGTCGGCCGTTTTCTACGCTGGAACAGTTGGGACATCTTCACCCAACCCCGTACCCTGGCTTACGATATGTTCAACAGCCTCGCCAACCCCCGCACCTATGCCGTCTCCCTCTCATTAACTATCATGATGCTTTTTGCCTACATCATCATGTATTCGCTGCCGCGATTAGAGTTGGCAAATTTGCGAGTGAGCGAGTAGACAATAGGTGCATTTCAAATGAGTTGAGAAAAGTGCGTGTATCGGGAATTGGAATTCCCGAAACGTTGAGCCAAGTATCGGGAATTCCAATTCCCGATACATC
>JANTGY010000435.1 GCA_024762695.1 Anaerolineae bacterium | reverse complement strand
TTTGGTTGTGGTTCGTTTGTTTGGCGGCGGAGGCGTCCATTGATGGGGCGGCGACGGAACAAGTGAGGGATGATGATGTGAAGATTTTGATTTGTGTGAGTGGGATGCCTTATGCGGCGACGACGCTTAAGTTTGGTAATTTGGTGGCGGGGTTACGGCCGTCTCAAGTATCGTTGTTGAAAGTGGTGGAGCGCAAGACCGATGAAACGGCCGCTTCCGCTATGCTGCAACAAGCGCAACGCCTGTTATCAGCGCCGGTCGAGTCGATTAAAGTGCGGCAAGGAAAATCAGCGCCGGAGATTATCCGCGAAACGTGCGCCGCGCAATGCTACGACATGGTTGTGATGGGCGCGAGCCAAGCCAGCGGGCTGGCGCAACTATTTTGGCGCTCATCGGCGGAAAAGGTGGCTGATCGCGCCCCGATTTCGGTGTTGGTGGTGAAGGAGGAACGGCCGTCTCTCCAAAAAATCCTCGTTTGCGTGGGCGGCCAAAAATCGAACCCCGCCGTAGTCGAATGGGGCGTTAAATTAGCCCAGGCTTCTGGCGCGCACGTGCAAATCCTCTACATTTCCGACCCTATGCCGGGCATGTATGTCGGACTGGATGAGATGGACGAGAGTTTGTCTGAACTACTGCAATCCGGCACGCCAATCGCCCAATATTTGCGGTGGAGCGCCAGATTTTTAGCCGAGTCGGGCGTTACGGCCGCCATGAAAATACGTTATGGCCGCGCCGTTGATGAGATTAGGCTGGAAGCCGAAGAGGGCGACTACGACTTGTTAGTCATCGGCGCTCGCGCCGAAATGCCTTTGTTAAACGAACTATTGATGGATAAAGTCACGCCCCAAATACTCGCCAGCCCGCCCTGCTCCACTTTAGTTGTGCGTGGGCAGGCTGAGACGCCAGTTACTCGAAAATAAACTGTTCCGTGTCGGGGTCGTAATAGCTTATTTGGCGTTCGGCCAAATGATAAACCCAGCCGTGAATTTCCAGCCCGTCAGCCGCTTGCGCCGCACGCACGAATGGATAGCTGGCGACATTGCTCATTTGCTGAACGACATTCCGCTCGACAATAGCTAAATGACGTTCTTTGGGATCAAGACTCCCCATCCGATAATCTACCTCGCGTTGGGCGGGGCGGGCCAAATCCAGCCAGCGCGCCAAAGCCGGCGCTTTGCTCAAATCCAGCGACGTATCCAGTCCCTGAATGCCGCCGCAGTCGGTGTGGCCCATCACAATGATGTGCGGCACATGCAGATTCAGGACGGCGTATTCGAGGACGGAAACGATGCCAATTTCGGTTTGGGTGTAAGGGGGAACGAGGTTGGCAATGTTGCGCAGCATGAAAAAATTACCTGGCTGGGCGTCGAACAATTTTTCGGGGGTGACGCGGGAGTCGGAACAGCCAATGAACAGCGCCTGAGGCGACTGCCCGTTTTCGGCCAATTGGGTTAATAAGCCTTTTTGTTTTTCAAAAAAAAGGCGTCGTTTGGACGCAGACTGGTTTAATAGTTGCGGGGACAAGCTCTTCTCCAGTTTAAGGGGTTTGATCGGAAACGGGTTCGGCGATTTTTGCCTGGCTGTGGCGCAGGTGAGAGAAAAGATAAACGGGCGCGCCAAACAAACTGGACACGCGCATGATCAGAAATACGAGTAAGGACAGAGCCGCCGCTTCTTCGCCGCTGAGGCCGACGGCCGCAAACAGAAACGGCGCCAGGTTTTCGCGCACGCCCAGCCCGCTAATGGAGGGGACGAGTAAGGTAATGGAGAGGATGGGGATGACGAGCAGATAGTAGCTGTAAGCGATTTGAAAGCCGAGAGAGACCCCGGCTATCCACCACCAGACGACGAGCGACAAGTTGAAGATGGTGGAAATGAGCAGGGCCTGGGCAACGGCCGTCCAACCACACCCTTGCACCGCTTCCAACACCTGCGCGATGGGGCCGTCTCCCACCGGCGATAATTTGCCCGGCAGCCAGCCGCCAAACCGCCGAATCAGGCTCCCTTCCAACAAAATGAAGCCCGCCAGCAGCCCAACAACAGAGACCACAGCCACCAGCCAGGTTAATTGGGCGCTGAAGCTATCAGGGCGAAAGGGGAGAGCCAGCAATCCCATCACAAACAACATCAACAATCCCGTCAGCCGATCGACCAGAACCGTGCCGGTGGCGATGCTAACGGGGATGCTGCGCGACGCTTCCACCACGCGCATCACATCGCCGCCAAAGCCGCTGGGTAAAAAGGCGTTAAAAAAGTTGCCGATAAAGTATAGATTAGACAACCGGCCAAAGGAGATGGGAACGCCCAAACCGCGTAAAAGCAACTGCCAGCGGTAGGCGCGCAAAAACAAACTGGCGGTCACCATGAGCAGCGCCAGAAGCGCCCAGGCCCATTTGATATTGACCAAAACGGCAACGATCTGATTCAAATCCATCTTGGCGATGATGTAGGTGATGCCGGCGACGGTGACGCCGATTTTGAGCAGGGTGGAAAGATGTTTACGCATGGGAGGAATTGTAAAGCGTAAAGCGTAAAACGTAAAACGTAAAATGGGGGGGAGTTGCGCGGTTGCGGAGCAGCGAGGAATTCCTTTGCCGCTCCACAACCCCGTTTTTTGTTTATTCTTTTAAGATGGTTGGCAGATAGACAATATCAGGATCGACGATGACGGTGACGGCGCCTGTCGCCGAATTTGAATTCACATCGGAGAAGGTGTAGTTGAAGGTGTCGATGCCCTGATAAGTGTTGGGCGGCGTGTACTCGATTTTATTGGCAACGATATTCGCTGTGCCCCCGCTTGCTGGGGCAGTTACAGTTTGCAGCGTTAATGCGCCGCCGGCCGGATTGTAGTCGTTGGCTAAAACATCAATGGTAACGGCCGTGTTCAGCGGCGTAGGCGCGCCGTCATCGGCAGCCGACGGCTTAAAAAGGTCTAAAGCCAGGTCCACATTGATGCGCGGGATGTTTTGTACCGTTCCCCCGGAGCGCGTGTCGTCTACCAGCGTGCCGGTATCCTTAAATGC
>JANTGY010000434.1 GCA_024762695.1 Anaerolineae bacterium | reverse complement strand
GCTTTTATTTGGCTCAAATGTTCGCTATCATGGTCAATCAACCGCTGAACCAGGGTGCGTAAATCGGTAGTTCCCCAGGTTTGATGAACGGCCGTCTTATCCCAATCCATCAATGCTAAGCCCTGCAAAAACGCCAGCGTCTCGGCGCGCACGGCTGCAAAAGTTTTGGCTAACTGTTCTGCTGTCAGGGAAATAATGGGGGGGTCAGTATGGGGATGAATGGATGGGAGATACGGCCGTTCCTCCCCAACGACTCGGCGCAATCGCTGCAAATAACGCCCTTCCACGTCAATCAAATGGGTGACGACCTCGGCAGGCGACCATTGATCGGGAAACGGCCGTTGTTGAACCTCATCCGCATCTATTTGCGCTAACGCTTGCTCCAATTTGCTAGGCGTCGCCTTCAATGCCTGGAGTAACACAATTCGTTTACCCATTGGCATATTGTATGCCGCATCAAAGACCCGCTTCAAGGTACGCGCCGCACAATATTTTGGGCAAAACGTTGTACTGAACGTACAGGATCATCAGCCGCGAAGCGCCGAAGCGAGGCCCATAACTCTAGCCGCCATGATTTATGCTCTGTCTATTTTGGGTCTTTCGGATTTCATGGAGTTTGACGTAAACCGTGATACTTAATGCGTAACGCGCCTCTGGTTACGCATCACGGATTACGCATTACGCCATGATGACCCCACGAATTCCCAAAGAGCCTCTATTTTTTACAGGGGGAACGACTGCTACCCCTTGTGTAACCAATAACTCTTAACAGCCGCATGCAGGTTAAGCCGCTGCAGCGGCTCCCGCAGATCTACCGAACATATCTTCTCGATGCGCTCCAGGCGATGGAGAAGCGTATTGCGATGAATATGAAGCGCCTCGGCCGTATCAACCAGCGAGCCAGCCTGATCGAGATACACATCCAATGTATGAACCAACTCCGTTCCCCGCCTGGCGTCATACACAACTATTTCATGAATCTGTTTCAGATAATCATTGCCGTCTCGTATTTGGGGAGGCAGATGATAAAGCCAATGCAACAAACCCAACTCATTGAAAGCAATAACCCCCTCTCTTTTCCCGATCGCTAACCCAATACGGATGGATTCTTGCGCTTCTTGAAAGCTGCGCCAGATACCGCCAGGCTCATCCTCACCCGACCCGGAAAGGCTGCCCACTCCAACCAATAATTGATGCGTCGGATGACCTAGTTCCCGTACCAACTGATGCGCCACATTCTTGCCATGAGTCGCATCATCGCTTTCTATTACCAACGCCAAACGGTCTTCGCGCCGGGCCAGAAACGCATGGCTGCATAATCGGGATAACCATTGGGCGGCAGGGTTCATCAAGGCGTCAACATGGTTGCTGGATTCTGAAGCGTAAGTAATCAAAAGCGCCTGATGGTTTTGATCGGGGCGAAAATCCAGCCGACGCGCTTGTTCAGAGAAATCTTTTGAATAGCTCTGGCTCAATAATTGCTCGAAGAAATCGCCGCGCAGCGCTTCTTCCGCTTCACGAACCGCCTGTTCTTTGAAAAGGATAAGCGCGGCCACCGTTGCGCCGTGGCTGATGGCCGTCTCATCCAGAGAAGTCAGGGGATGATCGCCAGCGATGATCCAGATGTAGCCGTATATCTCCCGATCAACGATGATGGGGGCGACAAAACGCTCCATCGTCATACCTAGTTCGTTTTTGGGCGGCACGCGCAAGGGTTCCATTTGTTCCAATAAGCGTGTATAGATGCCTGATTCCAGGAGATGTTGGGCGGCTTTGTTTGTGGTACGGCCGTTTTCCACACTCCTTTGACGCTCCTCATCCACAGAACCTTGTTGGGCGGCTGCCAATACCCGCAGATTCACATCTTCAATCGTGATAGACCGCTGCAGCAAACCGGCCAACGTGCGCGCCAAATCCGATAAATTAGCGCCTTGAAGTACCAATTTAGTCAACTTTGTAAAAATATGGGTTGATTGTTGCAAAAGCTGATGCTGCCGATTCACAATCCGTTCCAGAATCGCTTCGGTTACGTCAATGAACAAGACGTCGGATGGAGTTTCAATAATGGGGAAATTCAAGGCATTTGCTTCACGTTTGAGGATTGGCGACGCCTCCTGAAAATAGTAGCCCGTCGATAACACCAGACCGGAAAAACCCAGCTCGACCAACTTCGGTACTAACGCCGCTTCACGCTCCGGGGCATCCCGCAAGCCAAATCCGGCCGTCAACAATAACACGCCGCGCCGATTCCATTCGTAGTGGGCGTCGGGCATGTCCACGACATGAACCCAATTGATCTGGTTGTCCAACCCGGCATGACCGGCCACGACTCGCGCCGCAGAAAGAGCCGCCAGTTCCAGAGCTTCACGAACAGTTAACATGCCAACATTCTAACCGAAACGAAGTTTGTCACAAGAAGGAAAGTCTTTCTGTACTGGTGTACAGCAAAAACGATCAAAGATGCAGCTTCCATAAATTACCAGTTACATCATTTCCGGTTAAAATATCTCCTTAGAGATTGTCATACCTGCGAAGGCAAGTATCCATCTTGTTTGCAGAGCTTGTCCTCATAAAGACGCGGGAGTGGATTCCCGTCTGCATGGGAATGACAGGTCAAAAGTGCAAAAGTAATGAAACTAAAGGAGCCATGCCATGCTGAATAATTGGAAACCCATCCTTATCTTACTATTTTGGGGAACAGTTGCCCTGCTCGCCGCTTGCCAGAGCGATACGGTGGTGGAATCATTAAACACCTCCACGAATCCCAACGCCCTGCCCGTTGGCGTTACCGCCTCGCCACAACTTTATTTCGCAGAACGTATTGGCGGCGATCATGTGGTCGTTACCGCCATGTTGCCGCTGGGCGCTAACCCGGTGACGTACACGCCATCGGAAGAACGAGTGAAAGCATTTGGGCAAACGGCCGTTTTCTTTTACACCGGCATCCCCACCGAAGATAACTGGCTGGCAAATGTTCAGGCCGCTGCCGACGGAACCACCTTCACAGACCTCCGCGACGGCATCGACATGATAGACGACAATCC